>JACPAW010000053.1 GCA_016180605.1 Candidatus Omnitrophota bacterium
CTTCAAAAATCATCTGCGTTCTTTCATGCCATGGTCAATCCCCATTGGCACGAAGGCCCGGGAAGGGAATTGTGCAGTGCGGGCTTGGCCTTCCAACTGGCGGCACACCTTTTTGGGGGTGACCTCGAGAAACTAAAGGGGTTGCTGGATTTGGCTTGCTTGGGGACCATAGCCGACTATGCGCCCATGGTTAACTTAAATCGAATCGTGATCGCGCAAGGAATTTCGCGGGTTTTGGAGAGTAAGCGCTTGGGCCTGCGGCGGCTTTGCGAAGAGACGAAAACGCGCAGGGCGGATTGCGAGACGATCAGCCGTCGCCTGATCCCTCGTTTGAATGCCAGCGGAAGGTTAGGAGATGCGAGTGCCGTATTGCGGCTGCTGGTAGCCTCTGAACCTTCGCTGGATGCGTCCTTGAAGCGCGTTGAAGAGGACCACACGGCGACGAAGGCATTTTACCGGCAAGCCGTGTCTGAGGCGTATGAGCAGTTACACAGGCTTCATTTCAAGGACCAATTCGTGATGGTCGTTGCGGGGGAAGGCTGGCATCGAGGCTTGATGGGGCCGCTGGCTTCGCAAATCGCTCGGCGCTATCAGAGGCCCGCTATTGCCTTGGCACTTCAAGACCACCAAGGCATTGGTTCCGGGCGCTCCATTCCTATTTTTAATCTTTTGGAAGCCCTTCAACTCTGTGAACCCTGGCTTCTTCGATTTGGTGGGCATTCCCAAGCATGCGGCTTGACACTTCAGCGCTCCCAGTTGAAGTCCTTCTGCGAGCGCATTAATGAGCAAGCACGCGTTCAGCTACAAGGAAAATCACTGCTTGCTAAGCCGTCGATCGACGCTTCCATCCGTCTCTTAGATCTGAGCCCCTCCTGGTTAGAGGAGCTGGAGCGTCTGGCACCCTTTGGACCAGGAAATCCTAGACCTAGTTTTCTTTTTTCCAGGGTATCCGTACGGATCTCTTCAGCCAGGACAGCGCGGATTTCGGAAGGGCAGCGGCAGATTGTAGCAAGAGGGCCGTTCTCTGGGTTAACCGATGGGATTTATGACGTCGTAGCGGGCTGTGCGCTTAGGAAGAATGAGCCGCTTCTTTCGGTAACTGAAGTGCGCGACGTGACGGAGCTTTAACCACGCGGCCGGATCGAAGGCACTGGGTGCAAACGCGCGCATGACGGATAGTCCCGTTGAGCAAGATCGTCGCCCGCTGTAAATTAGGCAGAAACCGTCTGCGATTCACGCGCACCGTGCGCCGGCCCACACCGCCTTGCTTCTTCAGCTTCCCGCGGTGGGTAACCGTATGCCCGACTACAGGGGCCTTTCCGCAAATGGCGCATTCTTTCATGGGAATTCCCTCATAAGGGTTGCTGTCGGAAACCCATATTATACTGATTCCATGACGACCACACAAGAAGATATCCGCTCTAAAGCCATCCGCTTTGTCAGGGGGGTTGGCCCTGCGCGGATGGAGCAATTGGCAAGGCTTGGCATCGAAACGCTGGAAGATGCCTGTTATTATGCGCCCCGCCGCTATGAAGACCGAAGCTGCTTTGCCCCTATTCGCAACCTGGTACCTGGAAAAACCGCAACGATTCATGGCACGGTACTAAGCTGTACTTTAACCCGCATCCGGGCAGGGCGGAGCCTCGTCAAGGCTGAATTGGGCGATGAGACGGGCGTGTTACAAGTGACCTGGTTCAACCAGCCTTATCTGGTAAGGCAACTGAAAGTCGGAGAGCGGCTCATCCTTTACGGTAAAGTGGAGTCCAGCCGGCGAGTGCAGATGATCCATCCAGAAATGGAGCGTATGGACAGCCAGGAAGAAGACGCCGCACTGCATATGGGCCGCATCGTTCCCATTTATCCGCTTGTTTCCGGGATCAGCCAGCGCTGGCTGCGGCAAATCCTGCATACGGTATTGCAGGAGGCTGCGAAGTCGCTTCATGAGGTGCTGCCGGATGGGATCCTCCGTCAAGAAAACTGGCCGGATATTTCCAGCGCCATCCACCAGCTTCATTTTCCGGACTCCTGGGAAGAGCTTAAAAAGGCAAGAGAGCGATTGGCATTTGAGGAGCTATGGCTGTTTCAATTGGCCATTTGCCAGAGACGAGCCCGAATTCAGGCCATTCAGAAGCCTCAGCGGTATCGATTCGAAGGCCCATTCGTTGAGCAACTCTATCGTCGCATTCCATTTGCGTTAACGGAAGACCAAAAGGCAGTGCTTCAGGAACTCAAAGAAGGCCTGGCACAGCCGCACCCCATGCATCGATTGCTTCAAGGAGAAGTAGGCTGCGGTAAGACAATCGTTCTGGTTTTTCTCTTGGCAATTGCCGTACAAAGCGGATACCAGGCCGCCGTCATGGCCCCGACAGAGTTATTGGCACAGCAGCACCAGGCGCGCATTCAACAGCTTTTGGAGCCGCTTGGAATCCGGGTCGCACTGCTGGCCCAGTCGGTTCCGCCGATGGATCGGGACAAATTATTGGGGGCAATCGCAGGGGGGCAGATCCCATTAGTCATCGGCACGCATGCACTGTTGCAGCAGGACGTCGTGTTTCAGCGCTTGGCTTTAGTCGTGATCGATGAGCAGCACAAATTCAGCGTGGCCCAGCGCGCGTCCCTTGCGAATAAAGCTAAAGCGCCGGATGTGGTCGTGGTGACGGCCACTCCTATTCCGCGCACCGCGGCGATGACCATTTATGGGGATTTGGATATTTCCACGATCCGGCATCTTCCCTCCGGAAGGCAGCCTGTGGCTCGAGCCCGCGGGCTGGATCCAGCCGGAGGAGCCCGCCGCGCTCGGCCCCGCCCGCTGAGCGCCCCGATGTTCAGCACCCTCCTGGAGATCGCCGGGTCCCTCCCCTCCGGCCGCCCCCTCCTGCTGCTCCTGGACTACGACGGCACCCTCGTCCCCTTCGCCCCCGACCCCGCGCTGGCGCGGCCCGACGAGGCGCTGCTCGCGCTCCTCGACCGCCTGGAGGCGCGGCCGGACTGCCGGACGGTGATCGTCAGCGGGCGTTCCGGGGAGGACCTCGCGCGCGACGTAAGGGGGCGCATTGGAAGAGGAAGTTTTTCCTCCACCTGCTATCTGGTCAGCGATGAGGAAGATGAGGCGGTTCGGGAGCGCCTGAAGGCTTTTGTGGCTGTGACGGATGGTTTCCAGTTGGCGGAACAAGACTTGCTTCTAAGAGGGCCCGGGGAGCTTTTAGGTCAAAGGCAGCATGGGCAAGTGCGCTTGCGTATTGCAGATTTATCCCGCGACCAAGCCCTTTTATTCAAGGCAAAGGATCAGGCGTTGGATTTCTTTGCGCGCAATCGGAAGTTTTCGCCGTCTTTACTTGCCGCGCTGCGAAAGCGCATGACTGCGTTTCGCGGACAGCGGGAAGGAGCATCCTGATGCCCGCAGCGTTTCATCCTCGTGCCGGGCGTACGCATGTCAGCGGAGGGTCATTGAAGGGAATGCGAATCGACATTCCTGCCCAGATCCGCGCTACCGAAGCCAAGGTTCGTCTGGCTCTTTTCAACATTCTTTCGGGTTTTATCGAAGGCTGCCGCGTCATCGATGGGTTTTCGGGAAGCGGATTGCTGGGAATCGAAGCGCTCTCCAGAGGGGCTTCCTTTGTGGCATTCATCGAAAACGATTTGGAGGCTGTTTTAACCATTCGAAAAAACCTGGAACTTCTTTACCCGGAAATCGATAGAAGTTTTTGGCAGATTCTGCATACCGATGTCGAGCGGGGGTTGCGCCATTTAAGCCAGAAGAAGGACCGTTTTGACCTGATTCTATTCGACCCCCCCTACCGCCAGGATGAAGGCAAAAAAGCCTTGAACACCGTCGTGGAGTGTGCTATTCTCACACCCGCTGGTCTGGTTGTGCTGGAGCACGACCGCCGGTCCCCAAGTCCCATGAAGGTAGGGACACTACAACAGAGCGCGCAGCACCGGTACGGTGATACGGTGCTCTCTTTTTATCAGGTCCCATTGGAAAATTCACTGGGCCTGCAGCAGGGGGTAGGATGACCAAACGAGCGGTATATCCTGGCACCTTCGATCCGGTGACTTACGGGCATATCGACTTGATCAAAAGGGCGCGCCGTATTTTCAACGAGGTAATCGTAGCGGTTGCCCCCAATACCAACAAGGCCCCGCTTTTTTCCGTTGAGGAGCGGATGGACTTCCTGCGCCGTGCCACGCGCCACATCCCGGGAGTCGTAGTGGATCAGTTCGATTCTCTTTTGGTGGATTACCTTGCCCGTCGTAAATGTACCGTCGTCATCCGCGGACTTCGGATGCTCTCCGACCTGGAATATGAGTTTCAAATGGCCTTTACCAATCGCAAACTCTCCGATAAAATCGAAACCATCTATCTGATCCCCTCGGAATCCCATGCTTATGTGTCCTCAAGCCTCGTTCGGGAGGTAGGGCTCTTCGGGGCCGATTTATCGCCCTTTGTACCTTCTTTTGTCGCCAAAGCCCTACGGCAAAAGGTTTCCAAGAATAACAAGTAATGAAGATCAATGTCAGCCAGATTCTAGAAGGAGGATCTACCCAAAGCGCCGTCTATGATCCTGCAGGCATGGATATGGATAGGACGGATGTCCATCTGCGCGAGCCTATCCAAGTAGAAGCTTCTATTCTCAAGACGGGCCAAGAGCTGATTGTTAACACCCAGGTTCATTGCCCGCTGCATTTAACTTGCGCGCGGTGCCTTGAGGAATACGCTTTCGAGCTGGATGTAAAAGCAATGTCCAGCTACCACGTTGCTCCAACCGATGTGGTGGACATTACAGACGATGTGCGACAGGAAATCATCTTGGCCTACCCGATGATTCCAGTCTGCCGGGAGGATTGCAAGGGATTATGCATCTCCTGCGGGCAGAACCTTAACGTCGCTGCATGCTCACACCAGATGGCAAGGTAAGCGGATTGCGGATGGTGTCCTCATTTGACGGGTGACACAGCACCAGGGCTCCCACACGCCGCAGCCGACGACGCCGATAGTGCGGCGCGGCGAGGACGTGTGGGATGGTGCTGTGGCAGGCGCAGGCCCTGTCAAATGAGGACACTACCGGGTTTCGTAGAGAAGACAACATAAGGAAGGTATCTGATGGCTCTTCCAAAGCGTAAACATGGCAAGTCGCGTCGGGATAAGAGTCGCACGCACTGGAAGCTTAAGCTTTCATCGTTAACCAAGTGTCCGCAGTGCGCGGCGGCCATTATGCCACATCGAATCTGCACGAGTTGCGGCTATTACCGGGGCCGGCAACTGGTAACGATTCCGCAGCCTAAAGAAAAAGCTAAGAGCCGATGACACGCACATGAAGGTGGCACTCGATGCGATGGGGGGCGACTCCGCACCCGAAACGCCGGTAGCAGGAGCCCTGCGCGCTGCGCGCGAACTTCCCATTGAAATAGTTCTCGTCGGTAAGCAGGATGCCATTGAACAGCAGCTTGCCCGTTATCGCCACCTGCCTTCCAACCTTTCTATTGTGCATGCCCCGGAAGTCGTGGGCATGGATGAATCTCCGGCTGCCAGTATCCGAAAAAAGCGGGAATCTTCCATCAGCATCGGAGTCGGCCTTTTAAAGGACCACCAGGTTGAGGCTTTTGTCTCTGCTGGAAACACAGGGGCGGTCGTTTCCGCCAGCACCTTATTTGCAGGGCTTTTGCCGGGTATCGAGCGTCCCGGCATTGCTATCCTGATGCCCGGTATTAAAAATGACACCCTGCTGATTGACGTGGGTGCGAACATCGACCCTAAGCCCATACATCTTTTGCAATACGCGCTCATGGGGGAGGCCTACATGCGCTATGTCCTTGGCCGGTCTCGTCCTGTGGTAGGGCTGCTCAATGTAGGTGAAGAGGAGGGCAAGGGAACGGATTTTATCAAGGAAACCTACGGCCTTCTGGAGTCTTCAGGAATCAATTTCATGGGAAACGTAGAAGGACGCGACATCTTCTCGGGAGCAGTCGACGTTATCGTTTGCGATGGCTTTGCCGGAAATGTCGCCCTGAAGACCGCAGAGAGCCTGGCGAATGCCATCAGTATTCTCCTGAAGCGATCTTTGACCGTAAGTCCCATCACTCGGCTGGGTGCCTGGCTTGCACGGGATGCCTTCTTGCAATTGCGCAAGGAAATTGACTACGCCGAGCGCGGAGGGGCCCCGCTTCTTGGCGTCAATGGCACCTCGATCATTGCGCATGGAGCTTCCAGCGGCAAGGCGATCAAAAACGCCATACGGGTTGCCTATGAATCGGTTCGCCATGAGTTGAATCGCCATATGGTAGAAGCGGTCCGTCTTTATTCGCAAAATATACGCCCCAGTTCCTCATGAAGGCATCTCAAACAGCCCACCGCATTGGGATTACCGGCCTTGGAATGAGCGTTCCCTCCAAAGTCGTCACCAACCATGACTTGGCAAAAATCGTGGACACCAATGATGAGTGGATTCGTACCCGGACCGGGATTTGCGAAAGGCGGATTGCCGAGCCAGGTACCGCTACGAGCGATTTAGCCTTCTTGGCTGCCCGCGAAGCACTCAAAAACGCCCACTTAGACCCTAAAGATTTAGAATTGCTCATCATTGCCACGACTACTCCTGATATGCTTTTTCCCTCAACCGCCTGTATCGTGCAGCAACGCTTAGGAGCGAAATCGGCGGTTTGCTTTGATCTTTCAGCGGCTTGCTCAGGGTCGGTTTTCGCACTGATCACCGCGCAGCAATACCTGCTTGCCAACCGATACAAGAATGCCCTGGTGGTAGGTGCAGAAGTGCTTTCCAGCTTTATCGATTGGACCGACCGCTCCACCTGTGTTCTCTTCGGAGATGGGGCAGGGGCCTGCGTTCTGCAGCCTGTCAAAACGGGCGGGATCCTGGCTACCGATATGGGTTCGGACGGTACGGCATCAGGGCTTCTTTGGTCTGCCCGGCCAGGGTCAACACGCCCTTCTTCGACAACCAGCCGGAGATGACGCCGGAGAAGATGCGGTATGCGCTCCAGGCCAGAGACGTCGCCGCGTCGTCGTACCTGGCCGGATCTGGCCACGTTCTGCGCGGATCGAGAATTTCGGATGGGACTCCCGGGCAGGAGTGTGGCACGGCAATGTTGAAAACAGGGTGCATCGCGGTCGAAATCAATGCCAAGTGACCCGATAGGGCCGCTTTGATCATCGCGCGTGTGTAGCCGATCTTAATGCGCGATCCGACGCCATAAGCTCCGCCACTCCAGCCGGT
>JACPAW010000054.1 GCA_016180605.1 Candidatus Omnitrophota bacterium
TATCCGGGCTCACCATGAAGGAAACGTGAGTCGCATTGAAGTGGAAGATACCGGTATCGGTATTCCGAAGGAGTCGCTGCCGCGCATCTTTGAGCGGTTTTACCGGGTCGATAAAGCGCGTTCTCGCGAGCTGGGCGGTACCGGCCTTGGACTTTCCATCGTCAAGCATTTAATCGAAGCCCATAGGGGGCAAGTCTCTGTGACGAGCCAGTTGGGTCAAGGAAGTATCTTCACGATCACCCTTCCGGTTGCTTCCTGATTTTCGGCAATTATTGAAGTAACCCAGGGTATAATAACAGCTTCAGACTGCACACAAGGGGACGATAAGATGCGCTTTAGTAGGGATTTCGTGATCCTATCCTTGATGATCGCAGGCAGTTTTGGAATCCATCCAGGGCTAAGGGCAGAGGAGGCGATGTCAACAGAGGAGACGGTCGATGTCTCCGCTACGGTTTCAAATCCCGTACCGGATTTATCTAGGATGCCATCGACTCCAAGTCACCTCCCAGATGAGCTCGTGAACCCTGCTTCCTCAGAAACCGTGGTTGAACCTGCTGAACCAGAACCGGTGCAATTGCGCGCTGTCTCAACGGTTGCAGAGACTTTAAGGATCAGCGAACTTTTTATGCAGCATATCGTGTCTGGAAAACCCCATGAAGCTTTTGATCTGATGCGTCCCTATTTTCCCATTTCCGAGGAGGAATATACGCGTCTGCGGGAAGAAGTCACGAAGCAGTTGGAATTGGCCGGCCATCAATTTGGGTCTGCCTTGGAATCGGTTTTTGCCAGTACCGAAACGGCCCAGGGGATCTTGCTGCGCCATCGTTTCATCGAACGCTACACGTTGGATGCCGTTTACTGGGAGTTTGTCTTCTATAAAACAGCCGAAGGTTGGATGCTCAATCGTCTTGGCTTCGACGACCGCTTTGATCCATTGTTCGAATAGAAATCCGCTTATTACCACCGCAACAAGTCATCCCGTCCCTCTCTAGTGTCCTAAGTCAGATACCGTTACTGAACTCGAAGCGGGTCCTGTCGCCGCTGCTCCCCATGCCAGTGCTCGCCTGCCGGGCCGCTGTACCGCGGCCGGGGCCCTACGGCCCCCGACCGGCAGGCTGCGCGCTGGCGTGGGGACCCCCAGCGGCGCCACCCGCTTCTTACAGGTCATCAACGAACTCTAGACTCGGATACTAGTTTTTCAGAACTTACCTAGATTTTACCCACTGCTCAAACCGTTCTGACCCCTTACGTCTATCCTTGTTTTTAGTGAAAAGGATAAAGGATAGGAGCCCCACCTGATTAGCGAAGCTAATCAATACCGGTGGGACTGAAAGGAGAGATCAATGGGGAAGAGAAAGCCGTTATTCTGGTTCATGATGTTATCCATAGGCGCTGTCGCCCAGATGGCATTGGCGGCAAGCGAGGTGGATATTTTGTTGGACAAGCTGGTCGATAAGGGCATTCTCTCGAACGTGGAGGCGGGTTTAATTCGTCGGGAAATCGCAGAGACCAAAGAGAGCCGAAACAAACAATTGGCCAAGGAGATCGTACCGGAGTCGGCGCGCAACTGGAAATGGAAAGGGGATATTCGGCTGCGAGATGAATTTCGTAATCGGACGGGGACCGGAACCGATGCCCACCGGCAACGAATTCGGTTTCGATATGGTCTGGAGGGTAAAGTCTCCGATCAATTGAAGGTAACGGCGAGGTTGGCAACAGGCAATACGTCGGATCCTATTTCTACCAATCAGTCCTTCGATACTTTCTTTACCAAAAAGACCATCGTCTTGGACCTGGCAAACCTGGAATACATGCCGGAAGTGCCGGGTATTAGCAAAGTAGCTCTGGTCGGCGGGATCATGGAAAATCCGCTTTGGACGGTAAGCCCTATGGTATGGGATGGGGACTTAAGCTGGGATGGTGGGGCGTTTAAAGTCAGTCAAGGAGCAGGACCGGCCACATTCTTTGCCAATGGCGGTCTTTTCTCCCTGGATACGGATGAAACCGAATCGGCTGCATTATGGGTGGCTCAGGGAGGAGCATCGTTTCAGCCTTTTTCCGATGCAGAGGATGAATTCCTGAAGAACTTGAAGCTAACCGGAGCCCTGGCTTACCACGATTATCGAAACGTGGCGAACTCCTCGAAGGCAGGTACGGACCCCATCACGCGTGAAGCCGATAATACCTCGGCGACCAAGGATTTCAACCAGCTTA
This sequence comes from Candidatus Omnitrophota bacterium, assembly GCA_016180605.1. Taxonomy (GTDB): domain Bacteria; phylum Omnitrophota; class Gorgyraeia; order Aquiviventales; family Aquiviventaceae; genus JACPAW01. The sequence continues at coordinate 2,215 of JACPAW010000054.1, forward strand.
ACCCTTCCATTGAGTTGGCTTCCATGGTTGCTGGATACCCCCTCTCATTTTTTGGAGATTGGGTCCACAATACCTCAACCAGCAGCGAAGATAATGATGGTTTTGCCGTAGGGCTCAAGCTGGGCAAGGCCAAAACCCCCTGGAGCTTCAAAGATGGCTGGGAAGCAGGGTATTTCTTCGAGAGGCTTGAGGCGGATGCGGCCTTTGATGAGTTCGTGGATTCTGACTTCGGCGGAGGAGGTACGAACCGGCGAGGAAACGCCGTATGGCTGACTCTGGCAACTCTTAAAAACTCCACTTTAGGAGCAAAGTATTTCTTCAAGCAAAACTCCCTAAGGGGGGCCAAAGCCAACGAAGAGCGCATCCAGCTTGACTGGGTGACTAAGTTCTAAATGCGCCCAAGAATGCACGTTAACATGATGGGGCGCATTTACCCTGAGCGAAGTCGAAGGGTAACCCCTCGACTCGCTTTGCTCGCTCGGGGTAAATGGAACCCACTCGAATGTTAACATGCAATGCGGGTTCCATTTAGTGATGAGTGAAGAGTAAGGAGTGGTCAGTGGGAAGAACAGAGATCAGAGGGCGAGTTTACGCAGAATTTACATGGGGCTTACAGGTAGTTGATAAGGGCCGGATAAACTTGATAAATAAAGGTTAGGAGGCTTAAGTAGATGAAAGGAAAATGGTGGTTAGGGGTAACAACCGCAATGTTAAGCGGGGTGGCACTGGTGGCTGCCGAGACAGCCGTCATGGTAGATCATAATCTTCCTGCTTATGAACGAGTCGGAGGGATTTCTGGAAATCTAAGCAGC
>JACPAW010000055.1 GCA_016180605.1 Candidatus Omnitrophota bacterium
TTGCAGATTGTCGGGGTGACGGCGGCACCGGAATGGCTGGAGCGCTTTGGAGCGTTCTTGCCAAGGATCGTTCTGAGCGTCGTCGTCCTGCTCTTTGGAATGCTGTTGGCTTCATTTTTAGGAGCTACGGTGCGCGCCGCCAGCCTCAACGCGTGCTTTCCTCAGGGCCATCTGGTCGGGCAGGTAGTTCATGTGACCGTATTGCTGGTCACCGTCATCGTCGCCTTAGAACAGTTGGAAGTCGTGACGCGAACCATTGAGATTGCACTCTACATTTTGCTGGGGACCTTCGGGCTATCCTTTGCGCTAGCACTAGGATTAGGAGCCCAAGGATTCGTCAAACGGTTTCTGGAAGATTACCTCTGGGAGAAATGGAAATCCTCAAGGCCTTGAACCCGGGATAATTTTAGGATGCAAGAACCCTTTCGGTTTTGCACTAGTTTAGTCTTGCAGGAAGCCACCGGGCTTCGCGCCGCTACCCTGCCGCAGTTGGTAGGTCTTCTGCGTCGCGTTCCGGAAGGCTGCATCTATTTTCACACGCATTATTTCCTGCTCAGCCACCATTATCTAACACCGGAACCGACCAATGATTTCGCCTATTGGGTCAGCTCGGTATTGGGCGAAGAGGGATTAGGCGAGATTTTGCTTCCGAAGGGGAAGAGTTCTTCTTTATCCAATCGACCCACGTCGTCATGCCCACGCCTTACGCTGCTTCTTCGCTGGAGGAATTCGTTGAAGCGCTCTCTCATGTCAGCATCCGGTCGCTCTATTACCACATTTTCGATGCCCGTCTGCGACTGGGGCGACCCACCAACGATTTTTCCCGCTGGTTTCAAGAGCAGTTGGGAATGTCCGAGCTTGCCCATGAAACGGCCAAGCTGGACCCTTACGCCCATACCCTAGAAGCGCTGCGCTCTATTCTTCTCTCGATGCTTCAACGGCAGCTGCAGGTAACAGGAAAGCAAAATGCTGCAGTGTGATCAATACGCGACGATTGTTGGGAACAATGAGCTCGATGAGCTGAAGCGATTGGCGCAATATATGGCAGAGCGCCGTGTCGTGATGGTCAATTCCACGCGCATCGGCGGGGGGGTGGCGGAAATCTTGAATCGCATGGTGCCGTTTTTACAAGAGCTGGGGGTTTCTATCCGATGGGAAGTCATTCAGGGCGATGAACCCTTCTATGAGGTGACAAAAAAAATACACAACGCGCTGCATGGCCGCGCGGAAGACTTAACCGAACCGATGCTTCAGCATTTTTTGGACATCGGCTCTCGCAACGCCGAACAGATCCAATTGGAAGACGAAATCGTATTTATCCATGACCCGCAGCCCATTACCCTCGTGGACAAACGCAAGGCTCCTTCCCGCTGGATTTGGCGCTGCCACATCGATGTCTCGCGTCCGCATCGCTCGGTCTGGAACTTCTTGAAGCCTTACATTCTTAAATTCGACTGGGGATGCGTCAGGTCTTGATCGCTCCGTCGATCGACCCGCTCAGCGGAAAAAATCGGCAGCTGCCCATTGAAGAGGTCAACGCCGTCTTGCAGCGCTTGGGAGTGCCTCAAGATCGACCCATCATCACTCAGGTGTCTCGTTTTGATTTCCTTAAGGATCCCATGGGGGTCATCGATGCTTTTCGGAGAGTGCGCCGTTCCATCAAGTGCCGCCTGGTTCTAGCTGGAGGTACGGCCAGCGATGATCCGGAAGGGGAAAAGGTTCTGGGGCTGGTTAAAGAAAGGGCCGCGAATGACCCGGAAATCCATCTGCTCCTATTGCCGCCGAATAGCGATCTGGAGATTAACGCTTTGCAGCGTGCCTCCGCAGTCGTCGTGCAAAAATCGCTTAAAGAAGGATTTGCACTAACCGTCGCGGAGGCTCTTTGGAAGGGAAAACCCGTCGTTGCCTCAGCCGTTGGCGGCATTCCTCTTCAAGTGCGCCATGGATATAGTGGCCTATTGGTGCATAGTGTCGAAGGGGCCGCATTGGCCATCAAGCAGCTTCTAAACAATCCAGCCTACGCGAAGCAGCTTGGCGAAAATGGGCGGGAGCATGTCCGCAATAACTTTCTTTTGATCCGGCATATGCGCGAATACCTGCTTTTATTTCTTACATTGGGCATTCAGGAAGAGGTGGTCCGGTTTGATGGGAAACCGTTTTAGCACTCGGATTCAGCGTAATGGATTTCCGGCGGCAGCGGCACTCTCAGCCATTACTCTGTGATGAATAAAATTCAAGCTACTTTGAAACTTTTGGGACATGGGACAGGAGACATGGGACAGTAAAGTCAAACATACGTCCCACGTCCCATGGCCCACGTCCCAAAACCTGCGGTCTTCACGTTACGATGGACTTCTCTGGCCTTAAGGTGATTGCTTTTGAAAGCCGCCAAGCCGAATCGATGCGGCAGCTACTGATTCGGTTTGGCGCAAAACCACTGGTAGCTCCTTCCATGCAGGAAATCCCACTTTCTGATCAGACCGCCATATGGGATTTTGGACGGCGCCTCATGGAATCCACACTGGATATCTTGATCCTTCTGACTGGGGTAGGAACCCGTTTCATGATGAAAACGCTAGAAAGCCGCTATCCTAAGGAAGCTCTGGTTCAGGCGATGCGGCGTTTAACCTTGGTGGCGCGCGGTCCTAAGCCGATTATCGCGCTACGGGAAATAGACCTCTCCCCCACCATCACCGTGCCGGAGCCGAATACTTGGCGCGATATTTTGAATACTTTGGATACCCAATGTCCTGTCAAAAATAAACGCCTGGCGGTACAGGAATACGGAAACTCCAACCCGGCCTTGTTGGAAGCCTTGCGCCAGCGAGGGGCTGCTGAAGTGTTGGTGGTTGGCGTTTACCGTTGGGCTCTTCCGGATGACATAAAACCCTTGCAGGAAGCGATTGAGTCTGTTTGCGAGGGTCGGGCGGATGTCCTTCTTTTTACCTCTGCCCACCAGATTGAGAATGTTCTCGAAGTGGCACGCCAGATGGGCAGGGAAGAAGCTTTTCGATTGGGCGTTCGACGCTGTGTGACGGCTTCAGTCGGTCCTGTTTGCTCAGCGAGCTTAAGGGAGTTAGGGTTTGCTGTGGACATAGAACCACCCCACCCAAAGACCGGATCTCTTTTATCCGTTGCTAGCCAAAAAAGTGTAGAGCTTCTGCAACAGAAGCGTAAGAGCCCCTAACATAATGAGCACATGACCGCGTTGCGAGTGCTGGCAGGCCAGATGCAAGGAGCGACGACCGAGCCGGCCCTTTCCTTGCCGGCGAGGAAGTGTCGCAAGCCACAGGGCTTGCGACCGACGAAGGCGTACAAGGAATACCGGTACGCCGAGGAGGAGCGACGCAGCAGATGGCCTGCCACCACCGCAACCTATCGAGAAACTCATGGCTGGGACTATCTGCTTCGCATCTAAATGGAACCACCAATGTATCTTAACATTCTGAGTGGCTCCATTTACCCCGAGCGAGCAAAGCGAGTCGAGGGGTAACCCTTCGATCCTTCGACTCGGCCTGCGGTCTCGCTCAGGATCGTGGTGAGCGACCAGCGGCATGCGATCATTATGTTAGGGGCTCTAAGCCGCAGTGAGGCTGCCTCGCGCTTGAAAGCGGAAGGCTACAACGAACTTCCTGCGCGCGAACGCCGTAAAATCAGCGTCCTTTTCTTCGATCTGCTTCGGGAGCCCATGATTGGGCTGCTTCTTTTCTGCGGTGCCATTTACCTGCTCCTTGGCGATTCTCGCGAAGCCTGCCTCATTCTCGGTTCGATTGGTATTGTCATTGGGATCAGCTTCTATCAAGAGGCCAAGACCGAGCGGGCCCTGGAGGCGCTCAGAGACCTTTCCAGTCCGCGGGCGATGGTCATCCGGGATGGCGAACCATTCCGGATATCCGGCCGGGAAGTGGTTAGGGGAGATTTCCTGCTTCTCTCCGAAGGAGACCGGGTGGCGGCTGACGGGGTGGTGCGTTCGCAGTCTCATCTTCTCGTGGATGAGTCTCTTTTAACCGGTGAGTCTGGGGCCGTGCGGAAATCTGCCATCGAGAGGCCGGTTACTATGGCAGCTCCGGGTGAAGGAGAACAACCCTTCGTATATGCCGGGACTCTTGTAGTGGCTGGGCAGGCGCTGGCGGAAGTCCTGGGGACTGGCTTAAAAACGCAAATGGGGAGAATCGGCAAGGCCTTACAGCAGATCAAGCCAGAACAGACTAAAGTTCAGCAGGAAACGACAAAGATCGTACGAATTCTGGCTGTCATCGGTATCGCCCTATGCTTAATCGTGGTGGTTCTCTATGGTTTGACTCGTCAAGACTGGCTCCAAGGTTTCCTGGCAGGTTTGACTTTGGCGATTTCAATGGTTCCCGAAGAATTACCCGTTGTTCTGACGGTATTTTTAGCGCTGGGGGCCTGGCGTATTTCTCGCCACCACGTGCTGACTCGGCGTATTCCGGCCGTTGAAATGCTAGGCGAAACCACCGTACTCTGTTCGGATAAAACGGGTACTTTGACCATGAATCAGATGAGCGTTCAGCAGCTAGCAGGCAAAAGGAGTCTCTGGAATCTCGATGATCCGCAACCGCCTGCTGAAGAGATCCTGGCAGTAGCCGAGCATGGCATTTTAGCCACACGCCGCGATCCTTTCGATCCTACAGATAAGGCGGTCATACAGCTGCAACAGAGAGTCCCGGGTTTATCTTCCTATCCGAATCTCAAGCTGGAGCGGGAATATGCTCTTTCTTCCCGTCGTTTAGTGATGGCACAAGCCTGGCGCTTTCCTGAGAAAAACCAGGTACGCATTGTCGCCAAGGGAGCCCCGGAGGCTATCGCCGCCTTGTGCCGTATGAATCCTGCGGCTGCCGAAGGGATGCAAAGAAACGTAGAGTCCATGGCAGGCCGCGCTCTGCGGGTATTGGGAGTTGCGAAATGCGAGCTCAATAGAGGTGCTGAATTGCCTGAAGCGTTAGAAGAGTTGGCTTTCGAGTTTATCGGCTTGATCGGCTTGGCGGATCCTATTCGTCCTGCTGCCGTGGAAGCGCTCAACGAGTGCAGGAGTGCCGGCATTCGGGTCGTGATGATTACAGGAGACTATGCGGCCACCGCTCGACAGGTAGCCGCTGGTGTTGGGCTTAGTTCTGCGGATCTGATTGTGACGGGAAAAGAGCTGGATGGAATGAGCGATGAGGCATTGCGGCATCGCATACGGACGGTCAACATTTTTTCCAGGATCGTTCCTGAACAGAAGTTGCGTCTGGTTGAGGCGCTTAAAGCCAATGGCGAAATCGTCGCGATGACGGGCGATGGGGTCAATGACGCCCCTGCCTTAAAGGCAGCGCACATCGGCATTGCCATGGGAGCGCGCGGCACCGATGTGGCTCGGGAAGCTGCCTCGCTGGTACTGCTGAATGACGATTTTTCTTCAATCGTCAAAGCCATCGCACTGGGACGGCGCATCTTCGACAATCTGCAAAAAGCCATGGCTTACCTGATCGCCGTGCACGTTCCGATTGCCGGCATGACGCTTCTGCCGATTGCATTGCGCTGGCCTTTAGTGCTGCTGCCCGTGCACATCGTTTTTTTGGAGCTCATCATCGACCCGGCTTGTTCGATCGCTTTCGAAGCAGAGGCCGCCGAGTCCAATGTGATGACTCGTCCGCCCCGTCCGCCCCAAAACAGTCTTTTTAATCGAAAAATCGTGGTCTTAAGTCTCTTGCAGGGTTTAAGCGTTCTGGCGATTGTTTTCGCCATCTTCGCAGCATCTCTTGCTAGCGGTTTCTCCGGAAGCCAAGCAAGGACCCTGGCTTTTTCCAGCATGATTGCCGCGAATCTGGCACTGATCTTTACCAATCGCTCCTGGTCGCGGTCGATGATCGCTAATTTAAGATCCCCCAATCCGGCTTTATGGGGGATTACCGCAGGAGCGCTGGCAGTGCTTGCTTTGGTCTTATACGTTCCCGGCCTTCGAGAGCTCTTTCATTTCTCTTTGCTTCGCCCTGGGCAATTGGCTCTTTCATTGGCAATAGGGCTCATCGGGATTCTTTGGTTTGAGGCGTTCAAAATGATTGAGAACAGCCGGTTGAAAAATAAAAAAGACACCCCACTTTAAGGAGTGCCTGAAGAAAACAAACTGATCGTAGCGCGGCTTAAGCGACACTGACCTCAGGACAAAGGTAAACGTCTTGAATCGTATTCAGTAGTTGGATTCCTTCACTCATCGGTCTCTGGAACGCTTTACGGCCGCTGATCAGCCCCATTCCTCCCGCGCGCTTGTTAATGACTGCCGTTACCGTTGCCTCCGCAATGTCATTCTTACCGGAAGCCCCTCCGGAATTGATCAGCCCCATTCTTCCTGCATAGCAGTTTAAGACCTGATACCGGCAAAGATCGATGGGATGATCGCTCGTAAGCTCACTATAGATGCGTTTATCGGTTTTCCCATAGCTGGACTCGACATTTAAGGCGGTGAATCC
>JACPAW010000059.1 GCA_016180605.1 Candidatus Omnitrophota bacterium
TATTTGAGAGTGTATAAATGAGTTTTGGGACATGGGTCATGGGACACATGAGCGATACGAAGCTTTTGGGACAGGGGCCATGAGACATGGGACAAAAAAATCACGACATGTCCCACGACCCACGCCCCACGTCCCAAAAGTTTATATTGAGGAAATATGGGTAACTTGGGTATCTCTGAGTTGTTGGTGATTTTGGCCATCGGTCTATTAGTCATCGGGCCGCGGCGGCTTCCGGAAGTGGCTCGGGGATTAGGAGAAGCTGTTCGTTCTTTTCAGCGGGCGTTGAAAGATCCGCGGTCTCAAGGTAAGGACAGAGAGGATGAACCTTGAGTTAAGAAAATATCTCATTGAAGCGGTAGCAGACGTGCAGGTGCGGGAAATCATCACTTTTCTTTATAAGGATCATCCTTCGGGCCTATCCTTTGAGGGATTGAAGGAAACGCTGTTTCTCCATGAGGCATTCGATGAATCGCGTTTGCAGCAGCTTGTCGAAAGAAGAATCCTTACCTTTGACACCAAGCGGTATAAAGTCTCGGCAGACGCCCGCCAGGTTCTTGACCGCGATCCGACCATTCTGCTCGATGAGTTCCTTCGATAACGAGAACGCATGACGCGAACTTTTACGATTCAACCGGTGGCCGCTCCAGCCTTTCGGCTGGAATTAGAGCGCGAGCTCAATGAAGCGCAGCGTGCTGCCGTTACTTGCCAGGATGGGCCGAAACTCGTCATTGCCGGGGCAGGCTCCGGAAAAACGCGTACCATCACCTACCGCGTAGCTTTCCTTCTTTCCAAGGGAATCAGCCCGGCACAGATTCTATTGGCGACTTTTACGAACAAAGCCGCACGCGAGATGCTCAGCCGTGTGGGAGCACTCACCGGCTCAGATGCCACCGGTTTATGGGGAGGCACTTTCCATGCGCTCGGCAACCGCTTGCTTCGCTGGCATGGCACGTTGGTTGGGATAAAACCCAACTATACCATTCTGGATGAGGAGGATCAGCGCGACCTTTTGAAGGTATGTGTGACGGAATGCAAAGTAAAGATAGATGAAAAGCGTTTTCCGGCACCCTCGCTGATCGGGGATTTCATCAGCATGGCTTTTAACACGCAGCGTCCCTTATCGGCAATCATCGAGGAACGCGCTCCTCATTTTGGCATCTGGGTGACGGAATTAGAGCAGATTGCCCGCTGCTATGAAACCAAAAAGCGGACTGCCAACGCATTGGATTATGACGACTTGCTGCGTTTTTGGCTAAAGCTGCTGGAGGAGTGCCCCGATTTTGCACAGAGGCTGGGCCGGCAGTTTCGTTACATCTTGGTCGATGAATACCAGGATACCAACATCATCCAAGCCAGAATCGTAGAGCGAATCGCAGCCCACAATGGCGGTAACTTGATGGTCGTAGGAGATGATGCCCAGAGCATCTATAAGTTCCGGGGAGCGCACTACGACAATATTTTGAAATTTCCCGATCGCAATCCTGGAACCGAAATCTTCAAGCTGGAAGTCAATTACCGCTCCACACCGGAAATCCTCGAGTTTGCCAATGCCAGCATTCTCAACAACCCCTCCCAGTACCGCAAAACCCTGCTTGCCAACCGGCGCCGGGGAAGCCTGCCGATTGTGGTTCCCACCAACGATGCTTACCAGGAGGCCGCCTTCGTCGCACAGCGGATCTTGGAGCTGCGCGATGAAGGGGCCTCGTTGAATCAAATGGCGGTGCTGTATCGAGCCCATTCGCACTCTTCGATCCTGCAGGCCGAGCTGATTAAGCGCAATATTTCTTACGAAGTGCGCTCCGGTGTTCGATTCTTTGAGCAAGCGCACATCAAAGACGTCGTTGCTTACCTCAAAATACTGGAAAATCCATTTGATGAGGTAGCTTGGCGTCGGCTTTGGCTTATGATACCCAGGGTAGGCCAGGCAACCGCCGCAAAATTATGGCAAACCATGGCGCGAACTTCCGATCCTTTGGAAGCAGCGATTGGCGATTCGTTAAGGCATACCTTGCCTTCGGCGGCACAGCCTCATGTGCAGCGATTCCAGAAGGATTTGCGTGCCTTGCGGCTTGAGGTGGCAGCGGGCGAAGGACCCGCTGCTTTAATCGAATCCGTATTAGCAAGCGGGTACTTGGACTTTCTGCGCGCCAAGCACGAGGATGCTCAGTCGCGCCTGGAGGATTTGGAGCAGTTGGCGGTTTTGGCGCGTTCGTATCCGACGTTGCGAAGTTTTTTATCTGAGCTGATCCTGATGGGGGAGCTTTATAGCCAGCAGATAAGTGCCAGTCCGGCTGCAGATTCCGAGCGGCTTATCTTAAGCTCCGTCCATCAAGCCAAGGGCCTTGAATGGAAAGCGGTTTTCCTCATCCGCATGTGCGAGGGGAACTTTCCTTCCGAAATGGCACTGCGCGAAGAGTCCGGAGAAGAGGAAGAACGCCGCATCTTCTATGTGGCCGTTACCCGCGCTCAGGATGAGCTCTACCTGACGCACCCTCTGATCGACTCAGGGCCGAGGGGGAACAGCCAGTTGCTTCTTCAACCTTCGCGTTTTTTGCGTGAAATCCGCTTTACCCTTTATGAGCAAGGCCAGATCGAAGTGAGCGGTTTCCCAACCTACTAATTTCTCAGGTTGATCCGAGCGGTTAGAAGAGAACTACTGAGGTTGCCGGTAGGCAAAGCGGAATTGCTGTGAGCGATTTGAAGAGTCATGGTGGCGGTTCGATTTACCGCATCCAACGAAAACAAGCTGACCCCTCCGTTAACATCATTAGCCAGCACGCGACATCCAGCAAACCCGGCAGGCATAGGATCAAGCTCTGCAGCGGTGCGGCAGCGGACCAACTGAGCTGCCGCAGCATTGGTCGTGATGATGTAGTGAAGCCACTGCCCAGGTTGCCCATCGGCTCCCCAACAGGTGGTATTCGCAACGCCGCAGAGCGAACCGGTGCCAAATCCGAGTGCGACTTGGAAGTTTAACCGTCTTGTGATGGCTGCAGCGTCCGGGCACGGCCTCATTGATTCCTTTTCTAATTTCATGTTGTACTTGTAGAAAGGAATCCTGGAAGACAACGGACGTTCTTCCAGAAAGCAGCAATGTGATCACTATCCCTGAAAGGGAAGCGAGTAAAAGGGAAACGAAGACAAGCTCCATGATGGTCATGCCCGCCATGGCGTGTCCTGATCTCTTAGATCCGTGTCCCATTTCAGGTCAGGGCCCTTCTGTCCGGCAGGTCAGTAGGGTGATCAGTTGGACCGGGGACTCGATGACTCCATCGCCGTCTGGGTCATCTGCGGTAAGAGCCGCACCATCCCACGTGCACTCTCCGATCGTTCGATTGCGGTGTCGCCAGCAGACGGCCACCGTGATACGCAACAAATCCCAATCTGGCTGTGCCACGTCTGAAACCCATTCGGTCAGAGAAACCTGGTTGGTATTGCAATACTGTGTTCCTGCCTGGTTCTGACACGTTACCAGAATGGCTTCTTCGGCGTTGGGATTTGGGCTGGCCATGCGCTTGCCGGGGTTTTGCGTCTCAAGCCAGGCATCCCATCCATTGGGGATATTGGCACTGGGTGTGTTGCAGCCAACATTTTGCCGGCGCAATTGTTCCATCACTCGATTCGCATCGAACAGGGCGAGGGAAGAGTTACGGGTGTGCTCGTTCAGCGTCACCTGGCTTAAGTAGGCTCTCAGAAACGCAGATGCCGTAAAGGTCAGTATGGCGCCGCTGAGTACGATTTCGATCAGCGTCAGCCCTACAGAGTTTCCCCTTTTTTTGGTGCTTCTTAACCCCCAGGTTTGGAGAGACATCAACTGGACTATGCCATGCGGATGGCTTGCAGTCAAGCACTTCAAATGTTGTAAGTTAGGTGGCTCTTCAGGTAGACTTGAGTTACATTCCTGGCGAGAAATGCCACACTCGGAGAAATCCGGGGTCCCCGCCAAATGGGAAGAAGTAGGGGGCGGGTCCGCCAAGCAGTTTGGCGGAGGAAAGCCACAGGTCCTTACTTAAGAGGACAGCTGGGCTGCCGATCAGGAGAAAAACAAAAGCGGTCACTTAAGCCGCTGAGCCAGGAAAAGGTTCAGCGGTTTTTATGCTAACTATAGGCAGGATATGAAATTCCTTCAATCGCAGCGTGGCATGGCACTGTTGACCGTGCTATTAGCCATCTCTACCATTGCTTTATACACGAGCATGGGTTTAAGTCGTTCCACAACGGAAAATCAAGCGGCAGATTTTTCTGTGCTCACACAGCAAGCTTTTCAACTGGCCGAAGCCGGATTGGATGAGGCGATTTGGAATTTCCGGCAGCTTCCCACGCCGCCTCAAGACATCAATCCGCATGATCCTTTTACCGGCTTGCCCTGCGGTTCGCCAGGAACCGAGCGTCCATTAGGCTCCGGCCGTTACAGCGTGTGCATCGATCCGGACGACAACAACCCGAATCCCGGTCTTTCTACCGACTACTTTGATGTGACGGTTACCGCCACAGTCGATGGAACCAACGCCAGGCGCACGATCGGTGCCATGCTGCGCAGCTCAAGCTTTACCCGATTCGCCGTTTTC
>JACPAW010000060.1 GCA_016180605.1 Candidatus Omnitrophota bacterium
CATGATGGATCCGATTCGAGCCTACTTAAAAGACATCCGAGCGATCCCGCTCTTAACCGCCAAGCAGGAAATCGAGCTGGCTAACAAAATCCGCCGCGGGGATAGCCATGCCCGACGGCAGATGACTTTATCGAACCTGCGCCTGGTCATCAACATCGCCAAGCGCTATTCGCACTTAGGAGTTCCGCTTCTTGATCTGATCGAAGAAGGCAATATCGGCTTGATGAAAGCCGTGACCAAGTACAACCCGCACAAGGGATTTCGTTTTTCTACGTATGGAGCCTGGTGGATCCGCCAATACATCACGCGGGCCATCGCCAATCAGGGAAAAACCGTGCGCATCCCCGTCTACATGACGGAACTGCTCTCCAAATTTAAACGCATCACAGAAGAACTCTCCCAGTCGTTCGGCCGCAAGCCTACCCCTACGGAACTTGCCAAACGGATGCGAGTACCTATCGAGCGGGTCGAGCGAATGCAGGAACTGATCAGCTCTTCGCAAACGACTTCTTTGGAAACACCGGTCGGCGATGAGGGAGAAACGGAGATGATCGATCTCGTGCAGGATGAAAACAGCCCCTCGCCCGAGGAAGACATCCTGCGGTTCTTGCAGCACGAACGCATTGATTCCTACCTTCAAAAGCTCAATGAACGCGAGCGGCGAGTCATCACACTGCGCTATGGATTAGAAGATCGGATCAGCCGTACTCTGGGTGAGACGGCAAAATTTTTTAACATCACGCGCGAGCGCGTCCGTCAGATTGAAGTAGTCGCCATCCGCAAATTGCATGCGATGATGCAGGCCGATGAAACCGCCATGGCTAACAAGCCTGCTTCCTCAGACGCGGCAAGAACTGCGGCTGCTTCTTTTAAGAACTTCAACCCACCCCGTCGCTCATCTGCCCAAAAACGCCGATAAGCGCTCCTTTGCGCCTGTAGCTCAAACTGGAAGAGCGGGGGCGTCCTAAGCCCTGCGTTGCAGGTTCGACTCCTGCCAGGCGCAGTCATTCTTTCGCCGTAGGCGAAAGAATGACAGAGCATTGGAGATTAGAACATTGGAAATTAGACAAAGTTAATCTCCAATGCGGTCAAATGCTCTAATGTTCTAATTTCAGAGAGGAAAGAGTTCTATTTCCCCAGAAGCAGGGAAGAGAAGAATTGAAGCGGGGGCCCCAGAAGCACAGAGAGGATCGAGCGCGGCAGCACGTATCCGCTGAGGACCAAAAGCAGCAACAAAATATAACCGTAAGAATGATTAAACTGGGCAAATTGCCTGGCATAAGAAGAAGGCAATAAGTTTTGAATCACGTGAGAACCATCTAACGGTCCGATCGGAATCAGGTTGAAGAGTGCTAATACCAGGTTGGTCTGCACAAAAATCGTAATCAGAATAGCCGCCCCAAGACCCAAACCCAGCCCGCTTAGCAATTCCAAGATGGCAGGAAAACGCACCAGCAGAGCCGCCAAAGCAGCAAGGATAAAATTCGTCAGAGGGCCTGCCGCAGAAACCAAGAGGTCAGCGCGCGGATGACGCAGCTGGCTGGCATCCACCGGAACCGGCTTTCCCCAGCCAAACCCCACAAGAAGAATCCCCAGAAACCCGATCGGATCGATGTGAACAAGCGGATTGAGGCTCACACGCCCCTGCTGGTGAGCGGTTGTGTCGCCGAAGGCTAAGGCGACCCTCGCATGCGCGAACTCATGCAGGGTAATCGCCATCAGGATCGTGGGAATAAACGCCAGGTAATACACGATCGACTCATTGCCAAACATTGCGCCATTGTACCAGAAACGCGTTATAATGGCGCCATGTTGGCAAGGGAAACTCCACGGGCAACTCGCCGGATGCCTCCGACGCGCAATGGCCCTTGTCCTTGCGGCAGCGGATATAAATTTAAGCGCTGTTGCGCGAACCGCAAAGCAAAGAATCCTGAATCCACCCTCCTGCTTGAAGCCGAAAGCTCTTCAAGACCAAGAAAAAAAGCTGTTTCCCTCATCTTAAGCCTCGTATTATTACTCGCTGCCGGGGCTGCTTATCATCATACCCTTCAAGTTCCTTTTCTCTTCGACGATGCCTTCTCCATCGTCAATAACAGACGCATCCATCAGCTGTGGCCCCTATGGCAGCTTCTGGGGGCAACGAACCGGCCTTTTGTGGATCTTACCTTCGCGTTGAATTACGCTATAAGCGGGCTTAACGTAGCAAGCTACCATGCCGTGAATATCGCCATTCACTTAATCGCAGGCTTATTCCTATTTGGTCTCTTGCGCCGTACCTGCAAGCGCTTTTGGATTTCCTTTTCCGTAGCCCTTCTCTGGCTCCTGCACCCTCTTCACACCCAGAGCATCACTTATCTTTCACAACGCGCGGAATCGCTGATGGGCCTGTGTTTCCTGGCGATGCTCTATGCCATCGCCCGAGGGACTACGGCAAACCCCTTCAAGGCCGTATGGATCCTTGCTGCGATTGGTTTTTGCGCGCTGGGGATGCTCACCAAACCCGTGATGGTAATAGCACCCATCGTAGCCCTCTTGTACGACCGAACGTTCTTTGCAGGTTCTTTTTCCGCTGCTTGGAAAAAACGCCCATGGCTTTACATCGGTCTTGCCACAACCTGGCTATTATTGCTGCCGGGTATACTGCGCCCGTTTCCCGCAATGGAGGATATTACCGTTGGCTGGCACATTCCAGGGCTTAAACCTCTGTCGTACCTGTTTTCGCAGCCTGCAGTCATTTGGCATTACCTGCGCCTGGCTTTCTGGCCCACATCACTCTGCTTCGATTACCAATGGCCGCTGAGCGAATCCATGGAAGCCATCCTGATACCCAGCTTGGGTCTTGGCTTGTTGGCTCTGATGACAATTGTTGCTTGGCGCATTTTCAAACCTATCGGTTTTCTGGGAATCTGGTTTTTCCTGACCTTGGCACCCAGTTCCAGCTTCATCCCTGTAGCCGATCTTGCCGCAGAGCATCGGATGTACTTAGCACTGTCTGGGAATCTGGTTTTTCCTGACCTTGGCACCCAGTTCCAGCTTCATCCCTGTAGCCGATCTTGCCGCAGAGCATCGGATGTACTTAGCACTGATTGGTCCGGTAACGGTAGTAGTCGCAGCAGCCATTTGGGCGCTGGATCGCTTCAGCGCCTCAAGAGTAAGGAAACAGGCATTCGCAGCGGCATTGCTGATCGCAGCAGCAGTCCCCTTAGGGATGCGGACATGGCATCGCAACGCAGACTATCATACCGAGCGCTCGCTCTGGACGGATACGCTCAAGAAACGCCCTCATAATCCTCGGGCCCACTTTAATCTTGGTTTGGCCGCCGCAAAGGAAGGCAACCTCCAGGAAGCCTCGGAGCACTATGCGAATGCGCTGCGTTTGGCACCTGAGTACGTAGAAGCGCATAACAATCTTGGAAACATCCAGGCAGGCCAGGGAAAACCGGAGCTTGCTAAAAGCCACCTCGAGCAAGCCCTGCGGATAAAACCCAATGATGCGGAAGTCCGCAACAACCTGGCGAATATCCTCTCCCGCCAAGGCCGCTTGGAGGAAGCCCTGCAGCAGTACGAAGAAGCGCTGCGTCTGCAGCCGGAAACTGCCGAAGCGCATATCAACCTGGGTGCGCTGCTGGAAAAAATGGGTCGCTTGGAAGAAGCGATTCCACATTATCAAGAAGCGATCCGGTTAAAACCCGCTCTAGCCGCTGTTAATCCCTCCAAATTGGACCGGTATGTGGAAATCCGCAACCATAACCGTTGACGTCGACCCCGCCATTGCGCCACGGCCTCCCCGACCCGCCAGTTGCGATCGTCGGGGCGGGTCGGCCGTGGACGGCATGGTAGTGCCAAAACCAGCGGGTGGGCGGGATGTCGCCCCCATTGGAGCGTCGTCACAGGTGTCGCACGCACAACTCGTGGGGCTCCATACAACCGCAAGGACTTCTTCTGTAGTCCCACGCGTGGCGGTCATCATGCTGGTCCATGCAGATTATGCTCAGCGGTATTTAGCCAACTGCTACACCAGCCTATCGGCTCAAACTTATCCCCGAACGCAGTGGCAGTTGTTCATCGTCACCAATGGTGTCGATGCCGCAACGCGCTCTTGGATTAAACAGGCAG
>JACPAW010000061.1 GCA_016180605.1 Candidatus Omnitrophota bacterium
CTACGGCAGCAGGAGCAGGTATTATGGAGAGAAAAAGAATCATCCCCCCATAGGCAGCAACGGCAATCGACCAACGCCTACTTTTTCTTGTCTGCTGAGGGGGAAGCGGGAGAGCTTTGTGGTGGCTGATCTTTCTTTTTCGCCTCGTGATAGCTGGGCCTGCGGTAATCGGTAATGTAAAAACCGCTCCCCTTAAAAATAAAACCGGAACCACTGCCGAGCAGCCGCTTCAATTGGCCGCCGCATTTAGGACACCGGGTCAAGGGCTTTGCGGTAATGGATTGGAACGCTTCATGTGGCTTCTTGCATTTTTGACACTGATATTCGTAAGTAGGCATTGTTATCCGTGATCGCGTATGCGCGTCAACGTGTGAACGCGTTTACCTCCAACGCGTTCACCCGTTCACCCGTTCACGCGTTAACGTACGAGTTGTTTTAGCTTCTCTAAGAACGAGCGGCGCACCGGATGCGCCTCCTCTGCCAATGCGCGCTCTAATTCCTCCATCAAGCGTCTTTGGCTACCATTCAAACGAGTCGGGGTTTCCACAATCGCACGCACCAGAAGATCTCCTGGCCGCCCATCTCGCACATCCGGCAAACCCTTGCCCCGAACGCGAAAAACCGTACCGCTCTGAGTGCCTGCTGGAACTTTCATGGAAATCCGGCCATTGAGCGAAGGGACTTCGATTTCAGCGCCCAGCGACGCCTGTGTGATGGTAATGGGACAATCGATCAGAAGATTCGCCCCCTCCCGCTGGAAAATAGAATGCGGATCCACCGAGAGATAAACGTATAAATCCCCGCGCCCTCGCGTTCCGGGCTCCCCCTCTCCCGAGAGCCGCAGCCGCATGCCGGACTCAACACCTGGAGGCACTTTTACTTCCAGCTGCCGCTCCACACGCACCCTTCCCTGGCCGCGGCAATGGGAACAGGCTTTTTTCACGACACTTCCATGGCCGCCACAACGCGGGCAGGTCCTGGCAATGACCATGAATCCGGCAGATTGCCGAATTTGACCAGCCCCTTTGCACGATGGGCAACTGGCTCGCTCTCCTCCCTCTCCGCGGCACTCGGAACAAAGTTCGTGTCGGGGAACGGTTACCGTTTTGGCAACTCCGCGAGCGGCTTCCTCGAATGAAAGTGGAAGCTGCACTTCCAGATCGCTTCCTCTAGATCCCCTGCCCCCTTCGCGACCCATTCCGAAAAAGCCGGAACCTCCAAACAAATCTTCAAAGATCGAGCCGCCGAAACCCAAATCTTCAAAAATACTGGAAAAATCAGCGCCCCGGAAGATATCTTCAGTGGAATAACGCTGATCAAATCCCGCGTGGCCATATTGGTCGTACACGGAACGTTTCTTAGAATCCGTAAGCACGGCGTATGCTTCGGAAATTTCCTTGAACCTCTCCTCGGCTTCCTTCTTGTGCTCCGCACCCACCCGATCCGGGTGATGCTTCATCGCCATCGTCCGATAGGCACGCTTGATCTCATCGACCGAAGCACCCTTTTTGACGCCCAGTATTTCGTAATAATCGCGCTTCGTCACCGGCATGTCAGTAACAGTGACTAGTGAATAGTGGTCGGTGGCCAGTGGAAGATTTCACTGACCACTGACCACTCAACACTGACCACTGGCCTTACTCCTTTTCGCTTATACAACAAGAACCTCGATAGGAAGTCTCTTGACTCCTTGCTGCGCTTTGGGCAAAAAGTTAAGCTTCTCAAATCCAATTACTTTACCACGACGGTTCTTAACCAATATGACTTCTTCCCCTGTTTCTTCGCATACATGTTCCGTACTAGGGTCCTCAAACCAAACATTCAGGGTGTTGCCGTGCGAGTCATAGTGCACCCTTATCTTTTCCATACGACTCGGCCCTCCTTGATCGCTTCGGTTACGTAGGCGGTCATGATGAACGCTTCTCGTTGATTGAACCGCTTCGTTACAACGCACAGGTACCGACGCCCATGCTTCTTATAGAATAGATAAACGCTGCCATCCCTTTTACTCACACGCACCTCATTGGGCTCTGTCAATGTTCGAACGACTGCTGTTTCCTGCCCAGCTAATTGAGGATGCTTTACCGTAGTAATTAATGCCCAGTAGGTCCGTGTCGTCCGCACCACAAATGGCAACCTAGATTGCACAACAAACAACCATTTCTTCTCTGGGTGTTGTAACCGTCGACTCACTGCTTTCACAGCCTACTCCAGTCACAACCGCTAAGACCCCGCTTCGTCACCGGCATCGTTCAAATTCGGAGTTCGGAATTCGGAGGGCGGAGTAGGAAAAATAGCATTTTTTGCCTTTCATTCCGCACTCCGTACTCCGAACTCCGCACTTGTCACTCCTTCACCTTGAAGTCCGCATCCACTACTTTATCGTTGTCTTTGCCACCGGATTTCTCTGCCGACTCTTCTTTTTCTGTCTCTGTTTGCTGTTTGCTGTTTGCTGTTTGCTCACTTTTTTGGGTCTTCTTATACACTTCCTCAGCCAGCTTGTGCGAAGCGCGCATCAACTCATCGCTCGCACGCTTGATCTTCTCGATATCATCCGACTTGATCGCTTCTTTTAAGCTGGTCAATGCCTGCTCGATTGCCAGCCGATCCGACTGCGGGACTTTATCTCCAAGCTCTTTAAGGCTCTTCTCCGTCGAATAAACCAGCTGGTCGGCTTGATTTTTCGTCTCGACCATCTCTTTGCGCTTCTTATCCGCATCGGCGAACTGCTCCGCCTGCTTAACCATCTTTTCGATCTCTTCCTTTGAGAGTTTCTCCGGTGCAGTAATCGTAATCGACTGCTCCTTGCCCGTCCCTAAGTCTTTGGCGGAAACGTGCACGATTCCATTGGCGTCGATGTCAAACGCCACCTCAACTTGCGGAACCCCTCGTGGAGCAGGAGGAATCCCCATCAAATCGAAGCGACCCAGCTCCGTGTTGTCGGCTGCCATGGGCCTTTCTCCTTGGAGGACGCGAAAACGCCTCCTAGCGTTTCGATTCCCAGGGACAGCGGGGTCACATCCAAGAGCAGCACATCCTTGACATCCCCCTTGATAATCCCCGCCTGGATGGCAGCTCCCATCGCCACGCATTCCATCGGATCCACACCGCGCTCCACCTTCTTGGCAACCACTTCCTCAACGAAGCGCTGGACGATTGGCATGCGGGTTGGACCGCCGACGAGGATGATCCGGTCGATCTCCGAAGGCTTAAGCTTCGCGTCGCTTAACGCCCGCTCAACAGGCTGGCGGCAGCGATTGATGATGGGGTCGATCAGCTTTTCCAGAGTGGCACGGGTCAGCTTCATCGTCAGGTGCTTGGGACCCGACGCATCGGCTGTAATAAAAGGAAGATTGATGTCTGTTTCGAGGACGTTGGAAAGCTCAATCTTTGCCTTTTCCGCCGCTTCCCGGATGCGCTGGGCCGCCATCCGATCATTGCGCACATCGATCCCGGATTCCTTCTTGAACTCGGAAGCGATGTAGTCCACAAGGGTCAAGTCCATATCGGTGCCGCCCAATTGGGTGTCCCCACTGGTTGACTTCACTTCGAAGACTCCCTGCGCCATGTCCATAATGGTGACGTCCAATGTCCCGCCCCCTAAGTCAAACACGAGGATCTTCTGCTCTTTAGCCGCTTTATCCAATCCATAGGCAAGACAAGCCGCCGTAGGCTCGTTGACGATTCTCTGCACTTCAAGCCCTGCGATCATCCCGGCATCTTTGGTTGCCTGGCGTTGATTGTCATTGAAGTAGGCCGGAACGGTGATGACGGCCTCTTTTACCGGTTCGCCCAAGTAAGCCTCGGCATCCCGTTTGATTTTCTGCAGGATGAATGCCGAGATTTGCTGTGGCGTGTATTCCTTGCCGTAAATGCGATACACATGATCAGTACCCATCTTGCGCTTGGCGGCAATGACGGTCCCTTCCGGGTTGGTGGCTGCCTGCCGCCTTGCCGGCTCTCCGACTAAGAGCTGTCCGTCTTTTGTAAATGCGACGTACGAGGGAAACGCTTTGCCTCCCACGCTCGTTCCTTCAGCTGAAGGAATGATCGCAGGACGCCCATGCTCCATGACCGCACAGGCTGAGTTGGATGTTCCAAGATCGATTCCAATTACTTTTGCCATTGTAAATCCTCCTTAAATAGATTCACGACACACGATACAAGACTCACGTCATAGAAAAAACCGGCGGTTCCTGAACGCTTACTCTTGAGTCGTGTGTCGTGGGTCGTGTGTCCCATTTTCTTTCTCTGTGTGCTGTATGCTGTCTGCTGTTTGCTGCTTTTTCGCTACTTTTACCATCGCAGGACGAATCACTTTGTCATGCATCGTGTAGCCGGTGTGCACTTCTTCGACGATTTT
>JACPAW010000062.1:0-4400 GCA_016180605.1 Candidatus Omnitrophota bacterium
GTTTTGCTTTTTTTGCTGCAAGTATGCCGCAGAGGTAAGCTGCAGTTGTGTTTGATGTTGCGCCTTTCCACCCTATTTTTTTTAGTTCTTGTGTGTTGGCGCTTGTCACTACCTTGTCGCCATGTTGGAAGTATTGTATTAACTGTATTGTTATGTGTTTGAGTGTTTTTCGTATTACAAATCTTGTGTTTCTTGTTTTTATCATGCTTTGAAATCCGGTGCCGTCTCTCAGGTGACCCCGGTAGCGGGTGCCTATCCACTCATTGCGGCTCTTCTAGGCTGGGTATTTTTGCGCGAGCCATTTACGCTGTTGCGTTTTTTCGGAGTGGTGTGTGTGGTGATCGGCGTTATTCTGCTGCGTAAATAGCGGCCATGCGCGGAAAACATCCGTCCACCACTCTCATTCTGACCGAGCGGGATATTGCTCGGTTGGTGGACATGCAAGCCGCAATTCGTATCGTACGCAAAGCTTTTTTAGCCATGGGCCGCGGAAAAACGCTCATGCCGCCAAAAGTTTACCTTCCGGTTTCAAGAGCCGGTGATTTCCGCGCTATGCCGGCCTATTTGAAGGATTCTAAGGCATGCGGCATGAAGTGGGTCAATGTCCATCCGGAGAACCCCAGGTTTGGCTTACCCACCGTTATGGCGGTTATTTTGATCAATGACCCGGATACGGGCTTTCCCCTTGCGGTTTTGGAGGGAAGGCTCATTACGAAGCTGCGGACAGCTGCTGCTGCCGCAGTGGCTGCAAAAACGCTCGCACGCCCTAAGAGCCATCGCGTTTCCCTTATCGGATGTGGTGCTCAAGCGGATGCGCAGATTGAAGCGCTTTCTTTATTGCTGCCTGTTACCGAGGTGAATGTGTGGGGTCTTCGAAGCCGCCAGGCAGCGGCTTTTTGCAAGCGGATGAAAAGAATGCTTCCGCGGATTGCTTTCCGGGTATGGCCGACTATCCAAGAATGCATCCTGCAGGCGCAGGTTCTAGTAACCCTGACACCCTCACGGCATCCGATTGTAAAATCCCACTGGCTACCCGCGGGGGTGCATATCAATGCCGTGGGTGCGGATGCGCCTGGCAAGCAAGAGTTGGAGCCGGGCATCTTAAAGCAAGCGATGATTGTCGTCGATGAGTACGTTCAGGCCATGCACGCAGGAGAAATCAACGTTCCGATTGCCCGTAAGCTCCTTAAAAGGAAAGACATCCATGCAAGCCTTGGCGAAATCCTCGCTGGAACCAAGCCGCTGCGGCGTTCCCAGAAATCTTGGACCGTTTTTGATTCTACGGGGCTTGCGATCCATGATGTCGCGCTTGCAGCAGAAATCGTGCAGCGTGCCAAACAACGGGGAATCGGGCGTTCCGTACGATTGCTTTCTCCCAAAGCCTTTGCCCGCCAGTAGTTTGACAGCCTCCTGCTGATTCGGTTAACATAATTGTTTCCCATGTCGCAACCCATAAACGTTCCGAATTCCCGCGGGCATTTCGGGCCTTTCGGGGGGAAATTCGTCCCGGAAACCGTCATGTCCGCTCTCCAGGAGCTTGAGCGTGTGTATGCTGCAGCTAGGCGCGATCGGAGATTCCGTGCGCAGCTGCGCACGCTGCTGACTCAATATGCCGGTCGGCCTACTCCTCTTTACTATGCCGCTCGGTTAAGCAAAACACTGGGTTCTGGAATCAAAGTCTATTTGAAGCGAGAGGATCTTCTTCATACCGGGGCGCATAAGATCAACAACACTCTTGGCCAGGGCCTGCTTGCAGTGCGCATGGGCAAAAAAAGACTCATCGCCGAAACCGGAGCAGGCCAGCACGGAGTGGCCACGGCTACCACGGCCGCACTGCTTGGCCTTGACTGTGAAATTTTCATGGGCGAAGAAGACATGCGCCGCCAAGCGCTCAACGTGGTGCGGATGCGGCTTTTGGGAGCGCGTATCCATCCGGTAACCACGGGTACCAAGACTTTGAAGGACGCAACCAGTGAGGCCATTCGCGACTGGGTGACCACGGTCCGTCATTCGCATTATTGCATCGGTTCGGTAGTAGGACCCCACCCGTATCCCATGCTGGTACGGGATTTTCAATCGGTTATCGGGCAGGAAGCCCGACGCCAGATTCTTGCAGCCGAAAAAAGGCTTCCGGATTTTTTGGTTGCTTGCGTAGGAGGCGGCTCCAATGCCATGGGCTTGTTTTACCCTTTTCGCAACGACGAACGGGTTGCTTTTATCGGAGTAGAGGCTGGCGGCTTCGGGCTTAAACCCGGACATCATGCGGCGACATTGGCAAAAGGACAGCCTGGCGTTTTGCATGGAGCATTCAGCATGTTGTTGCAAGATTCCTTTGGGCAAGTTTGCGTCACCGAGTCGATTTCCGCAGGGCTTGACTACCCTGGAGTCGGGCCCGAACATGCCTATTACCAGCTGATCCGGCGCGCTTCTTATGTGACGGTGCAGGATAAAGAAGCTCTCGATGCGGCGGCATTTCTGGCTCGTACCGAGGGGATTCTGCCGGCACTGGAGCCTGCCCACGCGGTCGCTCATTTAAGGCGCATGCCCAGTAAGATTAAGCGCGGGGCGGTGATCATTCTTTGTCTCTCCGGAAGAGGGGACAAGGATGTAGAGACGATCGCCAGGCATCTATCATGAGCATACAGCACACAGCAGACAGCAATCAGAATGGGACACGAGACACGCAAGTGATGCGAAACTTTTGGGACATGGGACGTGGGCTGTGGGACATGTTCGTGGTGTTCTTGTCCCATGTCTCATGGCCCATGTCCCAAAAGAGTGGTTCTTGAACTCTGTTATCTTGCCATCTCTGTGTGCTGTATGCTGGTTGCTGTTTGCTTGAACGAGGCTGATACATCCACTTGTCACTGGCGGCTCATTGCGCTACCATACCCCTTCGAGAAAGTGGAGCACACCATTGACATCATAGCGACGGAGGTGAATATGGCCGTGTCTGTGCTTCGGTGCGTCGACATCTTCACGTGCCGGTGGTATGCCTTTCCTACTGCAACCCCATCTTCCACTTTAAAAGCAGAGGGAAAACGCCGGAGTCCTCAATCCATTCATTTGCCAGATACAGCCTCTTAAGCGGCGTTTGCGGGGTCATCGTTCCTGACCTTTCGTTGGAAGAAAGCGGCTCCTTCCGACAGGCGGCTTCCGCTGAGGGCTTGGCGACTATCTTGTTGGCGGCACCCACGAGTCCTCCCGATCGTCTTTTCCAGATTGCGCGTGCTTCGCAGGGATTCATTTATTATGTTTCTGTCACGGGAACCACAGGAGTCCGCCGCATTCTGCCTCAAGCGCTTGCAGTCGGGGTACGGCAGCTTCAGCGCATCAGTGCTAAGCCCGTCTGTGTTGGCTTTGGGATTTCCACGGCACAACAGGTAGCACAGGTGGCCTCTTTTGCGGATGGGGTAATCGTAGGAAGTGTCCTGGTTCGCGAGCTAGAGAAGGCTCGAAATCGGAAAACGCTTTTGTCAAAGGCCAAGACCCTGATCGGATCTTTTAAAAAAGCGCTGGAAACAGCTTCTCGTCGAAAAAAATGAGTTCTGCAGTTTCCGTTACGTTTGTCGTCATGGCAGGTGGCAAAGGAGAGCGGTTGTGGCCTTTAGTGCGGGCCAATCGCCCGAAGGTTTGTTTGTCCGTCGATGGGCAGCGTTCTTTGATTGAAGCGACCCTGCAGCGTCTGCGGCTAGTTTGGCCAGCTGCGCAATGCCTTGTGGTGACCACCCAAGGTCAGGCTGATCTGGTACGGGCGGCATTGCCCGCAGCCTTAAGGCAAAGCGTTATTGTAGAGCCGCAAGCAAAAAATACGGCTGCCTGTATTACGCTAGCTGCCGTTGCTCTTGGAGCGCGTTCGCCACAACGCATCATGGTAGTGGTTCCTGCGGATCATTGGGTAGGATCAACCAGCCAGTTTCAGAAGACCCTGCGTTGCGCGATCCGTGCCGCCGTTGCCTACGATACAATCGTTACCATTGGCATTCCGCCTAAAGCGCCCCATCCGGGTTTGGGCTATCTGTGCACGGGAGCCCGTCTGGAGGGTTTTAGGTCTTCTGCTGTTTTCCAGATGGAGCGTTTCATTGAGAAACCTTCCCGCCAGCAGGCCAGTGAACTGATCCGGAAACCTCAGACTTTTTGGAACAGCGGGATATTCGTGGCTACTGCAGATAAATTCTTGGAGTATGCCCACGAGTGGCTTCCCGATAATACCCGTCGGTTAGCGCGGCTAGGGAAGCTATTGGCACGTTATCGGACGCCGGTTGAAGCCATGGCAACACCCTCTATCCTGATGAGGGTCAAGCGTACCTATCAGGCATTACGGTCTGTTTCTTTCGACCGGGGGATCATGTGCCATCTGCGACAAGGTTTGGTGGTGCAAGGGGATTTTCCCTGGGCAG
>JACPAW010000062.1:4430-6186 GCA_016180605.1 Candidatus Omnitrophota bacterium
GGAATATTACGGCGATCGGCCGAGAAGATCATTTGGTGGCCGCCGTCGGAGTGCGCAATCTTCTTGTGGTGCACACGGCCAACGCCACGTTATTGTGCCACCCGCAAAAGGCCCAGGCGGTGCGCGATCTGGTCAAGCGGCTAGCGCGCAATGAAGATCTGGCGCGTTTCCTTTGATGCAGCGCATCTTGGCACTGGACGTCGGGGATCGCCGGATCGGATTGGCGGTGAGCGATCCGGTGGGGATCACCGCACAGCGTCTGGAAACCCTCAACCGCAAGGGTCTTGCGGCGGATTTGGAAGCCATTTGCCGGTTAGTCGATACGTATGCCCCTCAAGCAGTCGTTGTGGGCCTTCCGTTAACGCTCCGTGGGGCTCGCGGGCCGCAGGCAGAAAAAGTCTTAAGCTTTGTCGAGGCGCTTAAGAAACGCTTGTCTATCCCCGTTCATTTGATCGACGAGCGCTTGACCACAGTAGAGGGCAATCGAACATTGACGGCATTGGGTACTTCCAAACACAAAAAACGCCTTGCCATTGACGGGATCGCTGCTCAAATTCTTCTACAACAGTTTCTGGAAACTCATGACTAAACAACGCTCAGTGAATCACCTGCAAACACACCTGCTCCGGAATGGGGTAGGACTGGTGATGCAGCCCATGCCGCAGGCCCAGTCCGTTGCCGTGGGTGTCTGGGTGCTAGCCGGTGGACGATATGAATCCCCTCGCCGGTCTGGAATTTCCCATTTTCTCGAGCATTTGCTCTTTAAAGGAACGCAACGGCGATCCTGCGAAGAGCTGAAGCGCCATATCGAAGGGGTGGGGGGGATGTTGAATGGTTTTACAGCAGAAGAGTTCACCTGCTATATGGCAAAAGTGCCCAAGCGCCATTGGCGCCGTGCTGTCCATGTGCTCTCCGATATGGTTTGCCATCCAACGTTAGCTGCCTCGGACATCGATAAAGAGCGCGAAGTGATTTTGGAAGAGATCCGCATGTATGAAGATACGCCGGGCCAATATGTCCATGACCTATTCAGCGAGCTGTTATGGCCAGACCATCCTTTAGGAACGCTGCTTTCCGGAACCATTGAAACCGTCCGGAGTATTATCCGCTCCGATCTGGTTCGTTACTGGAAACGCATGTATCAGCCGCGCCATCTTTTGATTTCCTGTGCCGGTGCCCTGGAAGCCGATGGATTCCAAGGGGAAGTAGAGCGCTTGTTCGGGCGGTTGAAGCCAAGCCGCACCCAGCGTTTTTCGCGCGCTCCACGTCCGAGACACGGGCCGCAAGTTCGGATTTGGAACAAACCCACCGAGCAGACGCACCTTTGCATGGGAACCTATGCCATTCCTCGGACGCATCCATCCCGCTTTGCGCTGGAACTTTTGCATGTGCTGCTGGGTGCCAATATGTCTTCGCGTCTTTTTAGAGAAGTCCGAGAGAAACGGGGCCTGGTCTACGAAATTGGAACACAGATCAAGCGGTTTGCGGATACAGGAGCCTTTTCGGTTTCCGCCGGCTGCGATACGCCGAAGTTAGAAGCGACCCTGCGCACCATTTGTGCGGAACTGGGGCGCTTGCGGCGAAAATTGGTCCCCCGCGTGGAACTTCAACGCGCCAAAGATTATTATGCCGGCCAGCTGGTCATGGGATTAGAGGACACTTTAGACCACATGCTTTGGATCGGAGAACAGGCGATCACCACAAGCCGTGTGGCGAAGGTCGAAACCCTGCTGGCACATCTTTCCAAGGTCAATGC
>JACPAW010000163.1 GCA_016180605.1 Candidatus Omnitrophota bacterium
ACAACCCGCAAGCGACGCGTGAGTTGGCATGCGGAGGCCTTTTTTTTGCGATTGGCTTTACTCCGAACACCGAGCTTTTCCAGGGACAGTTGAAAATGGAGCCTGACGGGTATATCACCACACGGCCAGGTTCCACGCATACCTCGGTGCCGGGCGTTTTTGCTTGCGGGGATGTGCAGGATAAAAAATATCGCCAAGCGGTGACCGCAGCCGGAAGCGGTTGCATGGCCGCCCTAGATTGCGAACGCTGGCTTAATGAGAACGAATCCGGTTTGGAGAAGGGCAGTGTCCCATGATAAAGATAAAACAGGCCGGTTTGTGCGCGGGCATTCTTTTTATGGCAATCTCAACTGCCACAGTCTGGGCGCAAACAGGTTCCGCAACGCTTACGGCTACAACGGAAGGGTCGGATTTTCAAGGTAGCGGCAACTTCAGCGATACGCCCAAAGGGCTGCGCGTGGAGATTCAAGTCAGCGGTGCCAGTCCCGGCCCGCATGGCGTACACGTTCATCAGTTTGGTCTCTGTGGCGATAAAGGGCAGGCAGCAGGCGGTCACTTTAATCCTGCGCATTCTGCCCATGGTCTTATGCCGCGCGATGGGCTCTTGGGTGCGCATCCTGGCGATCTGGGCAACATAGAGATCGGTCCTGACGGCAATGGTTTACTGGCGGCTCTGCTGCCTGGCGTTTCGCTCTCAGATGATGTGTATGGGGTAGCAGGGCGTGCTCTGATTGTGCATGAGCGAGCGGATGATTTCAGCCAACCGGTGGGTAATGCCGGGGGCCGTATTGGCTGCGGCGCTATTTTGATCGGCGGTCCCTAATGGTTTCCTCTGCTTCGAATCCCAAGCGCAGCATTTTATTCGTTTGCGTGGGAAACTCCTTCCGCTCCCAGATGGCAGAAGCATTCGCTAAGGTATTAGGCAAAAAACAGTGGGAAGTCTGGAGTGCCGGTTCCCATCCTAGCGGTTTTGTCCATCCCTTAGCGATACAATTGATGGAAGAAGCGGGGATGAGCTTAAGCGGGCATCATTCCAAGGGGCTTTCCGATCTTCCTTGGCACCGTTGGGATTACGTGGTCACGATGGGTTGCGGGGATACGTGTCCTTCCGTAGAAGCAAAACATCGCGCCGAATGGAACATTCCAGATCCAACGAGGCTCTCTATAGAGCAAGCGCGCCACATCCGGGATCAACTGCAGCAATCGGTCCGCGATCTGATTCAGCCAGAGGGAATTGCTCAGTGATCATCTTGCATCGGATTTCAGCCTATGCTACGCTACGACGGTTTTGCAGGGCAACCTCAGGAGGTCTCTTTCATGCACAAAGCATCGCGTGGTGCGGTGGGTCTTTTGGTATTAAGCCTGCTGGTTAGTGGCTGCTATGGCCCTTTTAATCTGACCAAGCGGCTTTATCGGTGGAATGGACAGATTGGAACGAAATGGGAACGGGAATTTATGTTTATCGTTCTGGCCTGGGCGCAGGTCTACAGCATGGCCACGTTGGCAGATGCCGTTGCGTTCAATTCTATGGAGTTCTGGACAGGCAACAACCCTGTCGATCCTCCAAGGGCAGAGCAGTCTCCGGTTCAGACCAAGCGCTTAGTCCGCGGCGATGATGAGGCGGTGTTGACTTACCAACCGCTTTCCAGTGTCCAGACACTGCAAATAGAACAGTTCCGCAGCGGAGAACCCGCGGGAAGCCTATGGATTGAGCGGCAAGCAGAGGTCAGTGTGGGAAGAGACGCCCAGGGGCAGGTTCTTTTCACCGCGCGCACGCAACCCGACGGCAGAGTGCTCGTGACGGATCGTAACGGCAAAGAGGTAGCCGCTTATTGATGAGTTCCAAATCGCACGCACTTTCCGTATCCCCAGGAATCCCGGTGGCCACCGCCACCGGGATTCCGAACGGCAAGCTGGGGATGTGGGTTTTCCTGGCTTCGGAAGTCATGTTTTTTACGGGACTGATCGGAGCTTACATCGTGCTCCGATTGAGCCATCCCAGTTGGCCAGGACCAGAGCATCATTTGAGTGTCGGGATTGGAACTTTTAACACCTTAGTTCTTATCTGCAGCAGCACCACCATCGTACTGGCCCTTGCGGCTGCCGAGCACCGGTCCATGAAAGGGGTTCGCCTGTGGTTAATCGCAACCATTCTGTTGGGCTTACTCTTTCTGGGAATCAAAGGGTGGGAGTATAGCGCTAAATTCTCACATCACATCTTTCCCAGCACGAATGTATTCTGGTCCTGCTATTATGCGCTGACTGCTTTTCACGCGCTTCACGTACTGGGGGGAATCGGGTTTAATCTGTGGGTTCTTGGGCAAACCACAACGCCTGCCTTGTGGGTCAGGCACGGCCACCGGTTGGAATTGGCAGGGCTTTACTGGCACTTCGTGGATATCGTGTGGATCTTCCTCTTTCCGCTTTTGTATCTGTTCTCATGAAATCAGCCGCTGTTCCCTCACCCAAGCTCTACCTGATCATCTGGTTCTGGCTTGCAGGGCTTATGCTCTTGGGAGTCCTGCTCTCAGAGCTTCCGATTTCCAAATCGGCGATTGTGACGATTATCCTGCTGCTTTCGTCGATTAAAGCGATCCTGGTCAGCCTTTATTATATGCACTTAAAGGCTGGCCATCGTTTGCTGGCAGTGGTTCTCTTAGCCCCGCTGCTACTTAGCGGCCTGGCAGTGGCGCTTGTGCTTTCGAGCCGGCTGATCCGCCTTTAAGTGGATAGCCTCGGAAGAGGAATGCGAAGGCGCAGTTTCGCCAGTGGATTGGGAGCGGGAAGCTTTGCCGGATTTCCTTGTGGCAGCCGGATGCGTGAAGCTAAACCGAGCCATCCTAGCAGGCGAATCGTCGCGTAGGAAATGTCGAATTCCCACCAGCGTAAGCCGTGCGCTGCGGAGTGCAAGTAGGCGTGGTGGTTGTTGTGC
>JACPAW010000164.1 GCA_016180605.1 Candidatus Omnitrophota bacterium
CCTGGTAATCCCGATTCACAAGCCGGAAGGCAATCTCGCAAAACTGCCTGACCGTGTGGGTTTGGCCGGTGGCAATGACATAATCCTGCGGCTCTTTTGTCTGCATCATCAACCAAATGGCCTCGACATACCGCTGCGCATGCCCCCAGTCCCGGCGCGCGTCCAAATTCCCTAGCCTGAGGGTGGCCTCTTTTCCTGAAGCGATGAGGGCCACATGAGAGCTGATTTTCCGGGTCACAAACTCAAAGCCACGGCGGGGGCTTTCATGGTTGAAAAGAATGCCTGAAACGGCGAAAAGGCCGTAGCTTTCCCGGTAAGACTGGGTCAGGAAAAACCCGGAGCATTTAGAGATGCCATACGCCGAGCGTGGATGAAAAGGAGTGGCTTCATTCTGCGGATAGGCCTTGGCACGGCCGAACATCTCACTTGAGCCTGCAAAATACACGCGCGTGCCCGGGCAGACCTCGCGCACGCTGCTTAAGACAGCATGGGTGCTGGTAATATTGGTGTGCAAGGTGGAAACCTCCTCCTCCAAGGAGTACCCCACAAAACTATTGGCAGCTAGATGGTACAGCTCATCCGGTTTGACCTGCTTTAAAAGTTGCGACATGCCCGTGGGGCTCTCGAGAGAGGCAACGTGCAGATGAAGATCTTTTAGAATGTGTTGGATGCGTCCCATCCGATGCCCTGGATCCTCAAGGGCAACCCGGCGCACCACTCCGTGGACCGAATATCCTTTATTCAACAGAAACTCCGCCAGATACGATCCATCCTGGCCGGTAATACCCGTAATCAATGCGATTCGGCTCATGGCAACCGTGAGTTAACGCAGGAGGAGTGAGGAGGCATCACCGGGGAAGCGCTTGGCGAAGGCTTCTCTCTCGGCTAACTCTAAATCCGCATCTACCATCAAGCGAACGAGCTCTTGGAATTTGACTTTTGGTTTCCAACTAAGCTGTTGGGCCGCCTTTGAGGCATCGCCGATGAGCAGGTCCACTTCGGAAGGACGCAGATAACGCGGATCTATCTTCACGCACTTGCGCCAATCCAACTGCAGGTACCCGAAAGCCTCTTCGACGAACTCCCGTACCGTGTGTGCTTCACCGGTTGCAATCACATAATCATCGGGCGTTTCGCTCTGGAGCATGCGCCACATCGCCTCCACATAATCGGGCGCATAACCCCAGTCGCGCCGGGCATCGAGATTGCCCAAATACAATTGTTCCTGAAGACCCAGCTTGATGCGGGTGGCAGCCCGTGTAATCTTGCGGCTGACAAAGGTCTCTCCCCTGCGGGGAGATTCATGATTAAAAAGAATCCCATTACAGGCGAACAACCCGTACGCTTCCCGGTAATTGCGCGTGATGTAGAAACCATACGCCTTTGCACACCCATAGGGGCTTCGCGGATAAAAGGGTGTGTTTTCCCGCTGCGGAACTTCCAGCGCTTTGCCATAAAGCTCGCTTGAAGAAGCCTGATAGAAACGAGGTTTTAAACCCGCTTCCCGGATGGCCTCGAGAAGGCGCACCACCCCTACCGCAGTCACATCGGCTGTGTACTCTGGAACATCGAAGCTCACACGCACATGGCTTTGGGCAGCTAGGTTATAGACTTCATGCGGTTGGACGCTTCTAAGAATCTGGTTCAAGGAAGAAGCATCCGTTAAGTCTCCGAAGATCAAACGAAGCCGTGAATTGGGTTCGTGCGGGTCCTTGTAAATCGAGTCAATGCGGGCGGTGTTGAAAGAACTGGAGCGGCGAATAATCCCGTAGACTTCATAGCCCTTTTCCAGCAGAAGATCCGCCAAGTAAGAACCATCTTGACCGGTAATCCCCGTGATTAACGCACGCTTTCCAGCGTTACCCATCAAACCATCCCCTTTGCCAAGACGCGTGAATGCTTCACTTGAGGTGCTGCATCTGGTGTTTTTCGGGTCCATGGCGCTTGACCCTGCTTCCAAATCTCGTTGAGCTTTTGGTAGTCACGGTACGTGTCCATGCACTGCCAGAAACCCGGATGCGAATAGGCCATCAACTGCCAATCGCGCACCAGCTGCTGCAGAGGCTCTTGCTCCAAAACGCAGCTATCGTCATCCTTCAAATACTGGAAAAACTCCCGATTAAAAACAAAAAATCCCCCATTGATACAAGCCTCATCCTGCTTGGGCTTTTCCATAAAAGCGCTCACCTGGTCGCCATCCAGTATCAGTTCCCCAAACCGGCTGGCTTCTGGATGAATGCTCGTCACCGTACCCAGGCGGCCATGGTTTTGGTGAAAACGCAATAAGGCGTCTATGTCCACGTCAGAGAGGCCATCCCCGTATGTCAGGAAGAATGCCTCTTGCTGGATATAGCGCTCGATGCGCTTAACCCGCGCGCCAGTCATGGCGTGCTCGCCGGTTTCGACAAAGGTGATAACCCAATCCTTTTCGCGGCACGGGCTGTGGTATTCGATGGGCTGCTGTTCTCCAAGACGAAGCGTGAAATCGCTCGTCTGCGTGCGGTAATGCAGGAAATAATCCTTGATCATGTGCCCTTTATAACCCAGGCAAAGAATGAAATCCGTATAGCCATAGGCGGCATAACGGTTCATGATGTGCCATAGAATCGGCTGCCCGCCAATAGGGACCATCGGTTTGGGCCGGTATTCGGTTTCCTCGCGAAGCCGGGTACCCAGACCGCCGCATAGAATCACGACTTTCGTCATCGTTTTATATTGGGGTGCTGACGGAACCACGCCAGCGTTCTTTCCAATCCTTCATCGAAAGAAACGCGGGGCTGCCAGTCCAGCAAACGTTTCGCCTTGGTTAAATCCGGACGGCGCTGCTTGGGGTCATCCACAGGCAAAGGAGAAAAAACGATTTTGCTCATCGTCCCGTTGCAGCATTTAAGGATGCTCTCTGCAGGCTCAAGAATG
>JACPAW010000165.1 GCA_016180605.1 Candidatus Omnitrophota bacterium
ACAAAGACGAAGGGGTTCGTCTCGCTCCGGCATACGATCTGGTGTGCACGAAGCTCGTCATTCCCAGCGAGGAAGATTCTGCGCTCACACTGCATGGGAAACGCAACAGCCTTACGCGAAATGATTTTGACGCGTTAGCGGATGACTTGGAAATTCCGGAGAAAATCCGCTATCAGAAATTCGCTGGCAAGCTGAATCGCATGAAACAACTCATCGCGGCCAGCCGCCTGCTGGCCGATTTTCGAGGCAAATTTGTTGAGATTGCCGAATCCAGATACCAGCGCCTCAAGATTGGCACCTAGCCTACGCTAAGCAGCCTGCGCCAGTTGCCCTTGGATTGACATGCATAAGAATACATGATATCGTATGCATACTGGAGGGAAGCCCATGAGGACAACACTGGACATTGATGGACGGCTGCTACGGGAAGCCATGGCGAGGACGCGCTTACGGACGAAGACCGAGACGGTGGAGCGTGGCTTAGAGGAGCTCATCAATGCCGCCCGCCGCGGCAGCCTGTCGTTGGCTCGAGGCAAAGGCTACGGGATGACGCTGCGGTCGTTCCTGCGCTCCCGAAAGGATGAGTAGCCGGCTGGTCCTGGCTGACTCCTCTGCGTGGGTCAGCCACTTGACCGGGCAGGGCAACGCGGCATCCGCTGCGATCGGCGAATTGCTCCGTGCCCACCGCGTGGCGGTCAACGAGGTCATTCGCTTGGAACTGTTGACCG
Source organism: Candidatus Omnitrophota bacterium (assembly GCA_016180605.1). Classification (GTDB taxonomy): domain Bacteria; phylum Omnitrophota; class Gorgyraeia; order Aquiviventales; family Aquiviventaceae; genus JACPAW01. Next base: position 729 of record JACPAW010000165.1, read on the forward strand.
GTGCGAAAGATGAAGCTCAGTACGCTGAGTTGGATGATGCGCTGCGAGGGTTGCATCTGCTGCCGATTTCCGGGGCCGTGTGGGGAAGGGCTGAGCGGTTGCGATTTGAGCTGCGGCGAAAAGGCCACATCGTACCTGTTCCCGATACACTGATCGCTTCCTGCGCACTCCTCTATGGCTGCGAGTTGCTCCACGCCGACCGGCATTTTGACCTGATCAGTCGCCTGACCCCATTAAAGGAGACAAAATGCGTAACAGTCGTATGGTGGCAGTGTGTGGGGTGGTGCTGGGGATGGGGTTGGCGATGGGTGAGGCGGCGGCGTTCTCGGCATCGTACGATCAGAAAATCACCCAGGGGCCGAAAGTAATGACCGCCAAGGTGTTGCTCAAGGATGAGCTATTCCGGATGGAAACCGCCGCCGAAGGCCAGGTGGCCATCATCCTGCGTAACCGCGAGGGCACGTTTACCGTTATGCCCAGTGAGGGGATGGCGATGAAGATTGCTGTGCTGCGTCCCGGGCAGCAGCCCATCCGTGGTGCTGCCGAATACGGGGAGTATCTTGCGGAGCGTCAAGCCGAGCGCATCGGTGCGGAGACTGTGGGCGGCTATGCCTGTGACATCTACCGCTTCACCGACTCCGAGGCTGGCGGCACGGTAACCGCATGGGTCTGGAAGGATAAGATGTTCCCGGTCCGGTTCGAGATTGACGGCTCTGATGGTAAGATGCTCGTTGAGCTCTCCAATCTTCAATTGGGTGCTAACATTCCGGATACGGCCTTCCAGTTGCCCGCTGGCGTTCAGGTCATGGATATGGGCGGGCTGATGAGTATGCAGTAACTGTTTCGAAAGGCACCTTGGAGGTATTACCTGAAAGGGAGGTTGAGATGGGACGATCACGGGATGCGCAAAAGAACATCAAGAAAAAGGCCAAGCGAACCATGAAAGAAAAGCAACAGGCCAAGCGAGAAAAGCGGAACCAGGCGGTCATCACCCTGTAAGGAGTCGGTGAAGTGAGCAGCACAGGATGAACCCGTTGGAATCAGCGCACATCGACTGCCCGTACTGCGGGAAGTCGCTTGAGATTACCATCGACACTTCCGTAGGCCAGCAGGTCTACATCGAGGATTGCCAGGTGTGCTGCAAGCCCATTCAATTCCGGATTCGCGTGAGCGCGGACGGCCAATCGCGCATCGACGTGCGCAGTGAGGATGAATCATAACGGAAAGGCTGCTCTATGGCATACGTGAACTATCAATTTGAAAAGCGCAAGAGAGATTTGGAAAGGAAGCAAAAGCAGGAAGCAAAACGTTTGCGCAAGGCGGAGCGAAAAAAAGCACAGGGTGCTGAGCCGTCAGGGGTATCCCAAACTCTGCCTAATACGGAGGAAAAAGCATGAAGCGATGGATGGGAATTCTATCGGGGTTAGCGTTGATGGCGATGGCTGTGGGGCCGGTATGGGCGGACTACTGTCCGCATGGCAGACAGTGTCCGATGGCGACACACCAGAGGATGGATGATGATAAAGCAGAGTGCGGCTGTCCGATCCTGAGCAAAGTTCTGAAAAAGTCCAAGTTCTTGCTCGAGTATGCGGATGAAATCGGGCTGAGTGAACAGCAGGTGGCGGAGATCAAAGCGATTAAGCTTGAGGCCAAGAAAACTTCGATACGCGTGGCAGCTGAAATGAAGGTATTCGAGCTGGATGTCCAGGCGAAGATGTCCGAGCCGAAGCTGGATGTCGAGGGATTGAATGCCATGATCGACACGGCCTCCCAAGGCATGAGCACCGGAGCCAAAGCATCGGTTGCCACCTATGCGAAGCTGCGCGGCCTTCTCTCGGAAGAACAGCAGAAGAAAGTCAAAGAGCTCTGGAAGAAGCGCAATTAATCGTTCGGCATCTTGCTTGATGGCGAAACGGTCTGCACATCAGGTTATTACCTGTGACGGAATTCGGGTAGCATTTGATCTTTATGAGCAGCCAAGGCGAGATGTGGCACTCATCATTTGCCACGGGTTCTTTAAAAGCAAAGAAACTGTGATATTTCAGCAGTTGGCAAGCCGACTCGCCGGTGATCAGGATGTCATCTGCATGGATTTTCGCGGCCATGGTGTCTCTGGCGGAGAGTTCACATTCTCTGCAAGGGAAGATGCGGATTTAGCCGCTGTACTTGCCTGGGCGAGAGTACGCTATCCACGCCTTCGAGTGATGGGTTTTTCCCTGGGAGGTGCGATTGCGATTAACACGCTCAGCAAGCAGCCAGATGGAGTCGAAGCGCTCATTGCAGTCAGTGCGCCTGCAGCCTTTGGGGATATCGAGTTTAAATTCTGGACGCCTGAAGTGATCCGGACAGGTATTCAAGGTTTAGGACGCGGGGCAGGGTGCCGGCCTGGCAACCCGTTTATCAAGAAGGATCGTCCGATAGATTGTGTCGTTCATCTTGAGGGAATGCCGCTATTGTTCATCCATGGCACTAAGGACGCCATCGTTGGAGTCCAGCATAGCCATCGGCTCTTTGCTGCGGCGAAGCAACCAAAGCATCTTGAGATTGTAAACGGTGGCAGCCATGCAGAGGCATTGTTTCGCGATGATCCCGAGGGCTTCATCCAAATGATCACGACCTGGCAGCAAGCGATGCGTAATGGTTCGAAATAAGCTGAATTAAGGATGTGTCCCCGGAACCGGAAATGGATACCCTGCCTGGCGGGGTTTCTGTTGATGTGGATTCAACCACGCGCGGAGGCAGAAATGGCTCTCACAGTGACATCGACGGCATTTTCCGACGGGGCAGAGATCCCGAAACGGTACACCTGTTCCGGAAAAGATATCTCACCGCCACTGGCGTGGAGTGGTGTTCCAGAGGCAACGCGCAGCTTGGTGTTGATCGTCGATGACCCGGATGCGCCAGACCCGAAAGCGCCCAAGATGACCTGGGTGCACTGGGTTCTGTATAACATCCCACCGACGGTTACGGCGATTCCAGAAGCGGCCTTAACCGATGACCTGCCGCTTCAGGTACAGTCGGGCCTCAATGATTGGAAGGACAGGCTATGGCGGACCGTGTCCACCGATTGGGCGCCACCGCTACTTCCACAAACTCTACGCCCTGGATACGATACTCACCGGCCTGGATGAACCTACCAAAAAGCAAGTGGAGGATGCTATGAAAGGCCACATCCTCGCTCAAGCTGAGCTTGTGGGCACCTACCAGAAGCCGCAGTGAAGTGGCGGAGGAATTGATGGCGCGAAGGATCATCGTTGTCGGTGGTGTGGCCGGTGGAGCGAGCGCTGCGGCGAAGGCGCGCCGTGTCGATGAGCACGCTGAGATTACGGTTTTTGAGCGCGGCCCCTACGTCTCTTTTGCCAACTGCGGTCTGCCATACTATATCGGTGGCGAGATTACGCGGCGCGACA
>JACPAW010000166.1 GCA_016180605.1 Candidatus Omnitrophota bacterium
CAGGTCGAGGAAGTCAAGGTGACGTCCTGTATCATTTCCCCACCACCCAAGAAAGGATCCATGGATTCCAACAGCTCTTCCGAGGCGAAAAGCACCCCTACTCCCGTTGGTCCTAGCATTTTGTGCGCCGAAAAACAGAGCGCATCGCAACCAAGCTTTTGCACATCCAGCGGCATATGAGGCACGCTTTGAGCCGCATCGATGAAAACAGGGATTTTGCGCCCGTGGGCTGCTCGCACGATTTCGGCAACGGGATTGATGGTTCCTAGGACGTTGGACATATGCGTTAGGGCCACGACCTTGGTGCGGGGACTTAACTTCGCTTCCAGATCCTTCAAACTCAGCGTTCCTTCATCGCTTACCGACAGAAAAGAAAGAGTGGCTTTGGTTTCTTTGGCAATCAGTTGCCAAGGAACCAAGTTGGAATGATGCTCCATTTCGGATAAGAGAATCTCATCGCCCGGATGAAGAGAAGATCGGCCCCAGGAATTCGCCAGAATGTTGATGGATTCGGTCGTATTTCGGGTAAACACGATGTTGCGCGCAGAGGGGGCATGGATAAAGCGGCACGTCTGCTCCCGGACCGCTTCATAGGCAGAGGTGGCTTCCTCGGCTAGCGCATGGATGCCGCGGTGGATGTTGGCGTTATAGTGGGAATAATACTTCGTGAGGGCATCGATTACTTGGCGGGGTTTCTGGGTTGTGGCCGCGTTATCCAGGTAGACCAGGGGCTTGCCATGAACCTGCCGGCTTAAGATGGGGAACGCTTCTCGAATGTGTTTGATGTCTAACATGGGGTTTGCGCGTTAACGCGTGAACGCGTGATCGTGTGATCGCGTTGCAATTTTTACTTTCCAACGCGCTAACGCGCACACGCGCTAACGCGTTAACTGAACTTTTATTGTATCGCCTTCAACTTGGGTTGGATAAGAGTGAATATCCACCGCTGCGGGCAGGCAAAGGACTTTTCCGGTTCGGACATCGAACCGCGCTCCATGGCGCGGGCATTCGATGGCAACTCCCTCAAGCCAGCCATCCGCCAAAGGCCCGTCATCATGCGTGCAGGTATCATCCACGGCAAAAAACCCTTCCTCGGTATGGCAGATGAGAAGCCGCTTTCCATTAACCTCAACCGCTTTAAATGAGCCCACGGCAATATCGCTCGTTTTCGCAACGGTAACGTAGGCGCCCATCATTCATCCCTTTCGTGCTCGCGTGAGCGCGTTAGCGTGTGATCGCGTTAACGCGCACACACGCTCACTCGCTAACGCGCTCACGCTTGACGCAGCTCTCCTTCGATCTCTTGCCTTAAGCGCTGCTGCAACGGTTCAAAAGGAATCTGCGCGATCACCGGCTCGATGAAACCCATGACGATGAGCCGCTCGGCAAGTGTCCGGGGAATGCCGCGCGACATAAGGTAAAACGCCTGTTCCTCGTCAATCGGCCCGATGGAAGCTCCATGTTTGCATTGAACGTCATCGGCTAGGATTTCAAGCATGGGAATCGTCTCGGCTTTTGCCTTTTGGCTTAAGAGCAAGTTATGATTGGCCTGAAAGGCGTTGGTCTGGACCGCTTTCTTGGCAATCCGGATAAGGCCGGTATAGATCATTCGGCTTTCATCCTGCAGCGCCGCTCGGAAATGCAAATCCGAGAAGGTGCGCGGCGCCTGGTGTTCTTGAAGGGTGTGCTGGTCGATGTGCTGCTTCTGATGGCCGAACACGAATCCGTAAAGGCGGCTGGAGGCCTGCTCTCCGGCAAGCTTCGTGACGATGTGCGCCTTGGAAAGAGCGGCTCCCAAATTGAGATTCGCCATCGTCAGCGTTGAGCCTGTTTGCAGCGTTGCCCGCTGCAGCAAAAATTCTCTTGCCGTAGGGGCCCAGCGCTGCAGCCGCACGTAATGAACTGACGCCTTTGGCTCTAGCACCAATTCGATTCGCCCATTGATCAAATGCGGGGTGGCACCGCCGGGCTCTTTCTCGAGGCTTAAGTATTCATCGATCAAAAGAACGGAGCTGCCAGCCCCGGCATGGATGATGGTCAGCGGGAAAAACGCCTGCTTTTCTTCAACGGAAAAAAGGCGGACCAGACGCAAAGGCTGTGTGGCCTGAAACCCTTCTGGAATCTCAACGACTAGATCGTCCTGGTGAAAGGCCAGATTCAGGCTGGTTAATTTCTGCTCTGGGGAAGTTAAGCCGTTAGCTTCGATGGCGCTTCGAATGATTTCGGGACGCTGTTGTGCCACCTCGGAGAACTCGCTGATGGTCACATGGCGCAAACGCTCCTTCGAACCGGAAGCCGGAGGCTCGGTCAACCAAGCTCCGTTGGCGCGGATGAAAAAAAGCTCATGCCCCAGCGGCTGGATCAAGCTGTCGGCTTGCATCTGAGTCAGGGGAATTTGCTGCAGCAACCCTGAGGCCCCCAGTGTGAAACCTCGCATCGGATCCAACAAGGACACATCGGTGCGGCGCCAGATATCATCGCTGGCATGCGGCCATGGAAGCTGTTGGTAGCGCTCAAAGGCCTCGCGGCGCAACGCCACCACCCAGGACGGCTCTTTAAGCCGTAAGCCAAGCGCACTCAATGCCGGAGCGTCCAGTTCTTCAACCATCAGGATTTTTCAATCTCCCTTACACGCCAAAAGAGCTTCCACACCCACAAGATTTTTTAGCAAGCGGATTCTGGAACTCGAACCCGCCACCCATCAAACTGGTCTTAAAGTCGATGGTGGTGCCATCCAGGTAAAGATGGCTTTTTGCATCGATGAGAACTTTGATCCCATCCTGCTCAAAAACGGTGTCGTACTGCTGGGGGGTGGCCTCATCGAGGCTGAGCATATAGCTGAATCCCGAACAGCCTCCGCCTTTGACTCCCACGCGCAACCC
>JACPAW010000040.1 GCA_016180605.1 Candidatus Omnitrophota bacterium
GAATCATTCAGGCCGTTTGCGCCTGCCATCTTGCAGGAACACGCAGCAGACTGGTTTGAAATGGAAGGACAGAGTCCTTATATGCTATTGGTCGCCCCAGTGGCATCTTCTCGGAGGCTTGTCGAAAACGATGCAACGCAAGCATTGCAAGGAACGGATCGGCTTAAAATTCCCCGGTCTGTGATTCCTGCCGTCACTCACGTAGATTTCTCCGCCAGAATCCAAACGGTCCATCGAGAAACAAACCCTTTTTTCTACGAGATCCTTCAGGCTTTTTACACCCTCACCGGTTGTCCGGTTCTTGTGAATACTTCCTTCAATGTCAGAGGAGAACCGATTGTGTGTACGCCGGAAGACGCCTATCGCTGTTTCATGAGAACCCAGATGGATGCGCTGGTGCTCGAGAGTTTTTTGCTGGAAAAATCCGAGCAATCGCCTCTTGAAGAGGCCCGAAATTGGCAGCGAGAATATGCCCTGGATTGATCCTATCAGCAGCACGAGAAGGAGGGTGAGATGTCTTGGAATGTGAAGTTTCTTACGGTGCTTGTTTTTCTCCTGAGCTTTCCTCACTCTGGTGGGGCAGAATCCGTTGGCAGTCCATCTGGCATCTTGAAGAAGGGAAAATGGGACTTTGGGTTGGGAACGGGTCTGCTTTCATCGCGGGAGATGGAGGGCGGTGCGGAAGCTTTGGTGTTTCAGGGAGGGCATTTCCGCGGCTATGGGTTGACGGACTGGCTAAGTATTTATGGAAAAATCGGAGCAGCCTTTCTGGAGATAGAAGACGTGGCGATCCTTAAAACCAACGACACCTCCACAAAGAATGATTTTGGCATCAACGTTTTTTCGAGCGTTCAACTCAAAGGCAAAATCTTTGAAAGCAAAAGACAGCAGTGGGAGTGGGATGGGTCGGTGCAATACGTGGATATCCGCGCTCGCCATCGGGGAAAAAATGAGGCACGATGGCACGAATGGCAGTTTGCAACGAGCCTTGCCAAATCACTGGGGCGGTTTAAGCCTTACGGTGGATTGAAGCTGACTCTCTTGGATGTTTCTTATCGTGTGCGTCAAAACAACACTCTTCTAAAACAGGGCGAATATAACGAGGATCAACCTCTTGGGATTTTCGTGGGAGCCGATTACTACTTTGGCCAGTATGAAGACGTGGTCTTGAATATTGAAGGCTCCTCCTTCAATGGGAATGAAATGAACGTCGCTATTGTTGCCGTAGTATGTTCACATATTGAACATGGCCTCCTCAATTCTATGAAGTCTGAAGAGTACCGAGCACTCAAAGTACTTGAAGAGCTTTCAGCCAATCCCTCCCTTACCCAGCGCAGCCTTTCCAAAAAACTCAAAGTGGCCCTCGGGCTGACTAATCTTATGATTGGCCGGCTGATTAAAAAGGGCTACGTCAAGGTCATCAGCATTCGCCGCAACCGCATTCGTTATTTCCTAACCCCCTCCGGTATTACGGAAAAAACCCGCCTTACCTATGAGTACCTGGAATATTCCCTCCATCTATACCGTCAAGCCCGACGTTTGCTGACTGAGACTCTCGCCAAAGTGGTGGCTTCTGGCGGACGACGGGTTGTTTTTTTGGGGGCAAGTGAAATCGCCGAAATCGCCTACCTGACCATTAAGGAACTCGGGTTGGAACTAGTCGGGGTGGTGGACGATCACGCGATAGGACAGCAATTTTTGGGATTAACCGTGCTGCGCGTTGAAGATCTCTCCAAAATTACTTTCGATTGCGGGATCATCAGTGCCCTTGACGGGGGCCTTGGAGATTTACAGCAGCGGCTCTCTCAACTAGGGGTTCCGGAAGAACGCATTATCGTTTTGGAGCACAAAGGTCCACGCCTAAGCCTTATTTCAGCCCCGATTGCCCATGAGGCCAGCTATGTCGCAAGGTCTTAAGGCCCAAGGTACAAGGTTCAAGGTACAAGGTACAAGATTCAAGGTACAGGGTACAGGGTACAAGGTTCAAGGTACAAGGTGGATTTTAGGGGCGGTTTTACTGTTTGGGGCAATTTTTTGGGTTGCGGGTATCCCAGCCACCACCAAACAGGGGGTTAACTACCAACTTTCCACCCACAACATTCCGCTGTACTTGAAAGCGTTCGAATTTCTCAATCGGCATGCGCATTACACGCAGCTTGCCAGGCAAATCACTCATGGCTGCAAAGATGATGAGGCGCGGGCGATGGCAATCTGGAGTTGGACGCGCCAGCACATCCAGCCGACGCCTAATGGGTGGCCGATCATCGATGATCATGTGTACCATATCATTATTCGCGGGCACGGCAAGCCGGATCAAATGGCGGATGTCTTCACGACACTGACTACCTACGCAGGAACGGATGCTTTCTGGCAAGCGCTGGATGTAAGACCTGAAACGACCGGGACAGATGTGCTTTTTTCTTTCGTGCGAATCGATGGAGAATGGAGGGTGTTTGATGTAAGCGAGAATTTGATCTTCCGCGACCCTCAAGGACGCTTGGCAAGTATTCCGCAGTTGTTGGAACATCCGGAGTGGATCCGTCATCTGGCTGGCCCGGATCGCGAGGGTCGGCCTCCTTATGAGCAGGCAATGGCGCGACTTGCCCCTTTCCACACTCCTAGGTTCCTGCGGGCAAAGGCTCAAATGCCCTTGTCGCGCATGGCATACGAGATTTGGAAAAGGTTCGGTTTTGAGCATGAAAAGAGAGGACAAACATGAAACAGGGCCAGCCAGGAATCATCGATGGAGCCACTATTTTGCTTACCGGAGGAACCGGTTCCTTTGGGCAAGAGTTTGTCCAGAGATTATTGAAGGCTCACAACCCTCATGTGGTTCGTATTTATTCCCGCGATGAGCTCAAGCAACATGAGATGCAAAGCCGCTTTCAAGATAAGAGACTGCGTTTTTTAATCGGCGATGTGCGCGATAAAGAGAGGCTTGCCCGTGCGATGCGCGGGGTAGACATCGTGCTGCACGCAGCAGCCCTGAAACAAGTACCGGCCTGTGAATATAATCCCTTCGAGGCTGTCAAAACCAATATCCTGGGGGCCGCCAATATCATCGATGCGGCAATCGACTGTGGAGTTAAGCAGGTTCTTGCCATCAGCACCGATAAGGCAGTGAACCCCATCAATCTTTATGGGGCCACGAAACTATGCGCGGAGAAGCTCTTTGTCCAAGGCAATGCCTATGCCGGCTCCTCCGGCACGCGCTTTAGTTGCGCGCGCTATGGCAATGTGGTGGCCAGCCGCGGCAGTGTTATCCCTATTTTGTTAAAACAGCGTTCTGAAGGGACGGTCACCATAACCGACCGCCGCATGACTCGCTTTTGGATTACGCTAGAACAAGGGGTGGATTTCGTGCTGCGCTGCTTGGAACTCATGCATGGAGGCGAAATCTTCGTTCCGAAGATTCCCAGCATGAGCATCATGGACTTAGTTGAGGCCATCGCTCCCGAATGCCGCGTTGCGTTTACCGGGATTCGGCCTGGTGAGAAACTCCATGAGCTGCTCGTTGCGGCTGATGAAGCGCGGCATACGCTGGAGTTTGAGGATATGTTCGTGATTGAACCGACCCACCCTTGGTGGACGACACAGGGTTGGCAAGAAGCAAAACGGGTGTCGGATGGTTTTGTCTATAGCAGCCAAAATAACCCCCAACAACTGAATACGGAGATGCTGCGAGGGATGCTTTCTCGTTTTGAAACGCTTCCGATTGCTCAAGAAGTTACCGGGTAAATGATGAGCTTTGCTTCGGTAAAAGCCACCCAGCGAGCACTTCCTATGGATGCACTGCCGGCACTCTATGGAGGAACGCCAGTGCGCCGCAGCCTATTGCCGTACGGGCATCACGAAGTGACGAAACAGGACATCCAGGCGGTTATTGATGTGCTGCGTTCAGAGTAGACGCTTTCGCACAGCAAGTGGGAGCCAAGTATGCGGTTTCCTTTAGCTCTGGTACGGCAGCCCTCCATGGGGCAGTCTTTGCAGCAGGCCTGGGTTCAACAGATGAAGCGATTACCACACCGCTTTCATTTTGCGCAACCGCCAACTGTGTTCTTTACCAAGGGGCTAGAGTAGTGTTTGCGGACGTCTTGCCTCAAGCGCTGACGATTGACCCCGATGCCATCGCAGCACGAATCACTTCCCGCACCAAAGCCATTATCCCGATGGATTACGCTGGACATCCAGCCGACTTAGACGTCATCTTGCGACTTGCCGACCATCATGGGCTGGTTGTGATCGAAGATGCCTGCCATGCC
>JACPAW010000041.1 GCA_016180605.1 Candidatus Omnitrophota bacterium
GTGTCGGAGGCGATGGGTTACGTCCTGAGCCTTTCCGGTGTGTCCACAGTGATTTTGGGGTGTCGTACGCCGCAGGAAGTGGAAGACAACGTTCGCATCGCTAAAGCTTTCCAACCACTCAATGCGGAGCAACTCGCAGCACTCGAGCGTCAAGCCCTGCCTTTTGCTCCCATGGCTACATCCTTTAAGCGTGACTAAGCTGAGATAATGGGCCGAGCACATCACTTAAATCCGACACGTTTCCTTCAGCACGAATATCTGGACATGGTCACTTACCGCGAGCTGGCCAAAATCGAGACCGTACCGGAATTCAAGCGGATCCTGGAAGCGCTGATGGCCAATGAGGTGGAAGACTGTCAGTTCTGGCAGGAGCTATCTTCCGTCAAGGAAGTGCGGATTAGTCCGTTGACGATCTTTGCGCTTAAACTCATGCGCAAGGTTCTTGGGCTGACATTTACGGCAAAGTTTCTCGAGCGCCATGAACGGGATGCCGTTAAGCGCTACACCGCTTTTGCCCAACAGGCCCCCCCTGAGCTTCGGGCCAGATTACAGCAAATCATCGATCATGAAACGCATCATGAACACGAGCTTATCGGCCAAATCCAAGAGGAGCGGGTTGAATTTCTCGGAAGTATCGTGCTTGGCGTAAACGATGGACTCATCGAGCTAACGGGGGCTTTGGTGGGATTCGCGTTTGCATTGCAACAGCCCATACAAGCTGGCCTCTTTGGCACCGTAACCGGTATTGCAGCGAGCCTCTCTATGGCAGCATCGGCCTACATGCAGGCTAGGCATGAAACGGGCAAGGAGCCAAAGAAAGCCGGCTTATACACCGGAGTGGCCTATTTGCTCGTGGTCGTACTGCTGGTGCTGCCGTATTTTCTTCTCTCAAACATCTATCTTGCGGTTGGAGCCATGTTCGGCTTGATTGTGCTATTGATTTTGGGACTTTCGTTCTATTCATCGGTGTTGTTCGACCGCAACTTCAAGCGCCAGGCTGGCGAGATGCTGCTCTTTAGCCTTGGAGTTGCGGGAATCAGCTTTTTGTTGGGCTCATTCGTGCGGTCGTTAATAGCGTAGGAGGCTTCATTTGCCGTTTGACGATCTCATTCCGTGGATTGTGGTGGGCCTGAAGGGGATCGCGGCGGTCATGTTTCTCTTCGGGGTATGGAGTACTAAAAACCCCGGGCGATCCATTGCGCTGTATCAAGCGATCATGCGAGCGTTCAACTGGCGGGTGGAACCCATTGATCAGCCGCGAGAGCTTGCCACGACGCGCTGGCTTGGCGTTGCGATATCCTGTTGCAGTCTGGTGATTATCTTTTTGCTTTGGTAGTAGTCATGAGGAATAGCAGTCAAATCGTGCTGTCTACAACGGTCGCATTGGGGTCCATACTGATCCTTGGTGCCGTGGGGCTATGGTGGTTGTTTGGTGGGAGACTATGGATATCATCAGGGTGTCCAAAAGGGCACCTCGCAACGATCGATGATTGTAAGGGAAAAAGTGAGCCGGGATGGCAAAACTCCGGCGCCTATTATCTGATTGCTAGTGGAAGGTTGCGATCGGAATTCTGTAACTCTTTTACTGAGAACTACTCACGATTAGAATCCACAGTGGGGAGGACATGTACTTCCTGGACGGAAGCACTCTGCAGCGATTACCCGCATATTGCAAACTGGCGATGCTTTTCCTGTGATCGAATGGCAATAAACGGAAACACGCACTATTATTTTCTTGCGGCAGTATCACCGGATTGCAGTCATGGAATCTATTTCTCAGGATCGCAGCACCAACCCAAGGATTTGGCTTGGAAGATACGACCATGAAGCTCGTTTTGAAGCTCGTTTAGGATATGCGAAAGGGATGACTTTATGACGAACGATGATATTTAAAATCCTGCTCGTTCTGGGCCTGATCATGGGGGTCCTTATGTCCGACATTTGCCAGGCCGCCGCACTAAGCGATGAGGCCGCCATTCTGTACGAACAATCTCGGCAGAGTATTTTTCAGCTCCGCGTGGTGGATTTGTCGACAGGAAAGAATTCCGATCTTGGATCAGGGTTTTACATTTCCCCTCAGGGGCACTTCATTACGAACTATCACGTCGTCTCAGAATACGTGATGGAACCGGAACAATATCATATTGAGTATGCGAGAAGGGGACATGGACGCAGGCAGACTTGAAGGCTTGATCCCGCTGACGGGTGGTATCTACTCGTACTTGCTGTATTTCGGCATCATTCGGATGAAGGACCATGAGGCCTGGAAACAGCGCTTCGGTGGCCTCGTCAAAGTTGCAGCGCCGATCTGCATTGCGCTCGGCCTGTTCATGCTATTGGGCTTCGTTGGGTCCTAATGGATGTTTAACCGCCTGATTCAATATTACGTTCGCCAAGTGACGCAGCCTGCGTCTACAGAGGAGTCCCACCTGATTAGCGAAGCTAATCAATACCGGTGGGACTGAAAGGAGGCAAGATGCCAGAGAAGGCAATTGGCAGGATCAGCCATTATTACGGCCATATCAGCGTTGGGATCATTGAGCTGACGGATGGTCTTAAGGTGGGGGATTCCATTCACATCAAAGGGCATGCAACGGATTTCACCCAATCCGTTGACTCCATGCAAGTCGAACACGTGAATGTGCAAGAAGCCAAAGCCGGAGACTCGGTGGGCATTAAAATAGCGCAAAAAGTTCATCCCCACGACACCCTCTACAAAGTCGTTAATTAGGCAACCCATGACCTATTTCCAGTGCGCGAGTTTGATTTTGGGGGCGATGCTCGCTTTAGGAGGTTTGTGGTTTCTTGTGGCACCGGGGAATTACCGCAGCCTTGCCGTCCGTTTCCTGCCGGAAAAAAGGCCCGGATGGTTTCTTCTGTCTTCGCTTGCCATGCTCGCTTGGGTAGCCTACTCCTGGCTACGCTTCTTTGAGGCTCCCGGTGTTACGGCGGCGGTTGTATCCTTCATCCTGTCACTGACCCTGATCAAAGCCTATTTCGCCACGTTCCGCTATCCGGATTTCCGGAGCTTTGCGCTTAAGTTCGTGGACCTGGAAAGCTCCATTTTGCAGATCCTGAGCCTGATTTACATTCTCTTAGCCGCTGCGCTGTTTGCAATCGGCCGTCAGTAATTTATGACCAAACACTTGATGGTGGCTCCGGCACTGATTCTGTGCTGTGTGGATTACCGCTACATCCAGGCCATCCAAGCGTTTGTGACTTCGCGGTTTGGCATCAGACGCTATAACGTCAAGACCGATGCCGGGGCCACCAAGATGCTCCTGATAGGCCATCGGGCTGTGCGAGCGTGGATTCTGCAAAACCTGCAACTGGCTTACGAACGGCAGGGAGTCAGGAGGGTATTTTTGTTCCATCACCAGGACTGCCTACTCTATGGCGGATCGCAGGCGTTTAAGAGTCTACAGCAGGAAGCATTGACGCATACGCGCCATCTTGTGAAGGCCACGAGGTTGTTGCGGTCTCAATTTCAGGGGTTGCGCGTCCGAGCATTCTATGCCTACCCAGCTCGCGGTACGATTCTCTTCAAAGCGGTCACATAAGATGCCAAGGGACAGGCAGTTTCAGGAAATAGTCATGTGGCACCGGAATTCCCGGAATTCAGGAATAATAATGAAAAGATGAAAGGCAGAGAGAGCGGGATGCCGCAGAAGAAGATGTGGGAGGGATTCTTCAAGCCGAAGAAGATTCTCAAAACGCTTGGTTTGAATGAGGAAATAAACGACGTGGCGGAATTTGGCTGTGGTTACGGAACGTTTACGATTCCCGCGGCAAAGGCAGTGAAGGGAACGGTATATGCCATTGATATCGAGAAAGAGATGACTGCCCTGACGGAACGGAAAGCCCAAAGGCACAATCTACGCAACATTAAGACCATTCTCCGTGATTTCGTAGCAGATGGCACCGGGCTGAAAGACGAAAGCGTGGATTACGTGATGCTGTTTAACATCCTCCACATTGAACATCCTGAGATGCTGCTTAAGGAATCGTGCAGGATTCTTCGTGAGGCAGGAAAGCTTGGCATGATCCATTGGAATTATGACTCTGAAACACCGCGAGGGCCTTCAATGGCAATAAGACCAAAGCCGGAGCAGTGCATTGCCTGGGCGGGAGCTTTTGGTTTTACTGAATCTGAACAGCATGATTTAAAGCCCTATCATTATGGAATTGTCATGAGGAAGTAAAAAAAGACGGTTCTTATTTCTGTGACCAAAAAGTAAGAATCGTCCCTATTTTCCGTCCCCATTTTCCAAACTCAGGGACACGAGGAGCGTATGCGGTTGTTGGGGTGGGTGGTTGCCATCATTCTAGTCGGTGGGGTGGCTCTAGGTCTTACGGACCGATCGAGCGGCTCTGTTGACTCAAAGCCTGTCGATCGACGGGAGGTGCTCTTCACCTATCGAGCCCGTCTTACCCAGCTTCCACCCCATGCCAAGACGGTTAACGTCTGGATTCCGCTAGCCAAGACGACCGGCCAACAGCAGATCTTCCTCCGCCAGGTTCATGCACCGGTTCCGTACGCCATTGCGCAAGACCCGCTGTCATCTCTCCACGTCGGCCGATGGGCCAGCAGGCCATCTTGAACCTCACGGATTGGTGATCATTGACGATGAGGTCCGCGCACGAGCCGCGCGTGCTACTGCAGGTTGCGCCACGCCGATGGACAAGGCGCGCGGAATCTACGAAGCTGTCATCCATCAGGTGGCGTATGATAAAAGCGTCCCTGGCTGGGGCCGGGGTGACACGCGCCGGGTTTGTCTCATTGGCAAGGGCAACTGCACCGATTTCCATTCGCTCTTCATCTCCATGGCGCGGGCATCGCAGATTCCATCGCGGTTCAAGATTGGGGTTCTCATCCCGCAAGGAGCCTCCGGGATGATTCCCGGCTACCACTGCTGGGCGGAGTTCTATGAACAAGGTCAGGGGTGGGTGCCGGTGGATGCCTCAGAAGCGTGGAAGCATCCAGAGTTGGCAGACTACTACTTCGGGGCGCGCGATGGCAATCGCCTGCTCATCAGCGTAGGCCGTGACATTCAGCTAGTACCCCGGCAGCGTGGCGAACCCGTCAATATCTTCTTCTATCCGCATGTGGAGGTCGATGGCCGGAAGTTTGATGGAGTCCAGACAGAGTTTCGGTTTCGTGAACTGCAACCAGGGAGGAAGGCATGAGCAACCAGCAACGGGGTCTGGCACTTGTCGTAGTCGTCGGAGTATGGAGCATCCTGCTTGGTGGGATGGCGTTTGCGGCAGAGCACGGCGGCACAACGCAGGAACATGGCGGTACTGCCACACAGGAACACGGTGGTGCCACACAGGAGCACGGTGGTGAGGCGATAAGTGCCGAACCATCGGCAGCGCAAATCCGGGAAGCAATCGAATTCTACGTGAAAGGGATCGAGGCCGAGGATGGTGCCTTTGAGATTGGGGACGAACTGACCGAAGCCACCCGACGACTGACATTGGTGCGGGTCCATGAGCGAGTGGGGAAAACCGGCGATCTCTACTATTCCTGCACGGATATGAAGGATGCCGCCACGGGGGAGCTGTTGGATCTGGATTTCGACGTGAATGCCGCGGCAGGCCAGCTCGAGGTGGTCGATGAGCGCATCCACAAGGTCAACAACCAGGCGCGCTACACCTACGACGACAAGGATAACCGAATTCCGTTGTCTCCTTGAGCAGGGAAAGTCGGGTGAAAGTCGGGAAAGTCGGGGACGGTTCTTATTAATCAGTGAGCAAAAGAGAGCGGGTACCCTTTTTCCGAATAAGCGCTTCAGCGCGAGCAGGAAATAGTCATGTGGCACCGGAATTCCGGCACCGGAATTCCGGTCAACGTGTCTAAATGAATACTGTAGAAGCCATACCCAAGAACCGCTTGGAAGCTTTTAGTGATGGAGTCATTGCCATTATTATAACGATCATGGTATTGGAAATGCGGGTACCGCATGGCGATGACCTTTCGGCACTCCGGCCGTTGCTGCCAGTCTTTCTCAGTTATGTTCTGAGCTTCATCTTCCTTGCCATCTACTGGAATAACCATCATCATCTGCTCCATGCAACCAAACGCATCAATGGCAGGATCATGTGGGCTAATTCCCATCTGCTCTTTTGGTTGTCACTGGTGCCATTCACCACTCACTGGCTTGGCAACAATCACGGTGATTCTTGGCCAACGGCGTTATATGGAGCGGAGCTGCTGATGGCCGGATGCGCATACATCATCCTCCAGCGTGCCATTGTGACAGCGCAGGGCCGGGATTCTGCGCTAGCGGCAGCCTTGGGTAGCGATCGAAAGGGC
>JACPAW010000076.1 GCA_016180605.1 Candidatus Omnitrophota bacterium
TGGCGAAGTCCTTCGACTCGGCCTTCGGTCCTTCGACTGCAGCTCAGGACCGAATCCTGAGCGTAGTCGAAGGATTCGGCCTCGCTCAGGATCCCGAGCGAGCGAAGCGAGTCGAGGGGTGGCAGGCCCCGTCAAATTAAGACACTACCGAAGCAGAAACTCAAGGGGAACAACGATGGTTTTGCCCTGATCGCTCATCGAAGGGGGAAACGGAGGAAAGGGAGCAGCCGCTTCTACAATACGAGTGGCTACAGCCCACAGCGGCTGCGAAGAAACCGAACGTTCCGTCACTACGGTTGTATGGCGCACCGTGCCATTGGCGTTAAGCAAGAAGGAAATATAAATCAGCCCCTCAGCCGAAACACCGCTAAGCCACGCCCGTTCGTTAGCCGTGCGTTGAATTTGCTCTCGGATGGCACCGAAGTAGCTGAGCAATACCGGGTCTCCCCTTGAGGCTTCCACGAGGTTCGTCAGATCGACGACGGAAGAAGGATTGGTGCTTGCCCAAGTGGAAAGCGGCTGAGCTGAAGCTAGAGCTGGCTGATCCGGAATGCGGATATGCGCCCCTTCGCTATTGCCCGTTGCATTTCCCGGCCCAAGCGATTTCGAGGTTCGCAGGCGTTCTTTAAGTTCCATCAGCTTCAATCGCGCGGCTTCCTGTTGCTCATAGACGACTTCCATGGGACGGATAGGCCGTGCTGCTTTAGCGGGGTTCCAGGGAATGTCCTGGATAAGGATCAAGAGAAGATGGGCGGTGACAGAGAAACCAAAGGCGATGGCTAATCCGCGGTCAGGCATCAGGCAGGCCATCCAAAACGACCGATGAGCGGCACAAAGACGCAGCTGGCAATTTCCTGACGTGCTAAGGAGCCGTCAACTTTCCGGATTTCTGTCAGCATCTGAGTTTCCCGGCTGCCGATAGGAAGCACGATCCGACCGCCCGTTACGAGTTGGGAAATAAGCGGTTGCGGGACTTCAGGTACGGCAGCACTGACCACAATCCCATCGAAGGGTGCTAATTCCGGTAAGCCAAGCGATCCATCGGTGACCGACCAATGCACATTCCAATAGCCAAGCTTTTCTAAACATTCTTGAGCACCCTTCAGAAGAGCCACAAGACGCTCTACGGCATGCACTTCCAATGCCAGTTCCGCCAGAATAGCGGTCTGATAACCGGATCCTGAGCCAACTTCCAATATGCGCTCATGACCCTGGAGTTTCAAGCTGTTCAAGGTAAGGGCCACCATGTAGGGTTGGCTGATCGTCTGGCCCTCTCCGATTGGCAAAGGGTGGTCCGCATAAGCTTGGTGGCGGACTTCATCCGGCACAAAGAGATGGCGCGGTACGCGACGCAGAGCCGCCAGCAGGCGCTCATCGCTGATGCCCCGTTGGCGAATTTGCTCTTCTACCATTCGTTCCCTTTGCTCTTGATAGGTCATTCCCACACCTGTTGGAGGCCCCACCAAAGGTGGGGCCGTGGATTGACAACAATAGATAAGATCGACTGCCGGTCAATCCTGGCAGTGCCGAAGATTCGGTTCATCTTAGTGGCGGCACTGCCGCCTGCAGGTGTGGGGATCATCTTCGAATGAGCATGCTTAAGAGGGTTCCAACAAATCGCAGTCCGTCGCGCCAAGGATGGATATGGCTGCGTTCGTTATGATAAATGCTTCGCACCGGCACCGATATGATTTTCCAGCGCCGCAAAGCCGCTTTGCATAGAAGTTCTGTTTCCGCCTCAAAACGTTTGGCCCGCAATCATGTTGGCCATCGCTGTCCATCGTAATCACTCCATCGAATTGGGAGCGCAGCGCGTAGGAGAAACCGCTTTGCAAGGCGTTTCCCTTGCCTCTGTTTTTTAAATGGCTGATGACAATCGCTCCTGCAGTCGCAGCTGCCGCTGCGGTCCTATCGCGGGATCCATCATCCACCACGATGACGGGGTAACCTTTTTCCTTGACTTGCTGGACCAAGGCGCCGATTGTTTCAGCGACTTCGAAAGCCGGGATGATAACGCAATAGCGGCCAGACATGCTAGAAAAGCCTTGGAGGTTGATTCATCGGCTGAAACAGTAGCCATTGCTCCGGGAAACGCCGCACGAATTTTTCTAAGATTTTAGCGCATTGCTGAGTCAAGATTGTAACAGACTCTTCCCTTTCGAGGTTCATGAAAGCGCGAGGTTCGATCGGGGGTTCACAGAAGAGCCGGAAGCGCCAAGGCCCTTCCCGGATGAGAAAAACCGGGATAATAGCAGCTCCAGAGCGCAGGCTAAGAGTTGCTGGCCCGCGCGGAAGCAGGATAGGCTGTCCAAAAAAGGGTACTTCCACTCCATGATTGCTGAATTCCCTATCCCCTAAAAGCCCGAGAAATTTGCCTTGATGTAAATGTTGGAGGCATATCGCTGCAGATTGCCGATTCAGGGGGATCACCGAAATGCCGCATCGGGCTCGCTGCCGCAGAAAGAATTGGTTAATGCAAGGCTCAGGATGTGGCAGGGCAACAACGGATAGAGGCAATCCCAAACGGCTCATCAGAAGGGCTCCTAGTTCCCAGTTGCCGATATGAGCGGTCAGAAGGATGGTTCCTTGCGGGGATGCGCTTAGCAACTCTTGTCCTTCGATGGCCAGGATGGGCTTTCGAGAATCATCGATAACACAAAACTCGACAAGGTACCGTGCAAAATTCCGGAAGACTTCACGGACTCGCCCATCCTCTTCGGAAATAGGATGTCCATAAATGACGGAGAGATTGGACGCCACCGCAAGGCGATCTTTTTGAGACCGATGCCATTGCCAATCCGCGATGCGCTCGGACCACTGAAACATTTTTTCTGACGACAGCCTCCGGCTTAGCCAGGCTCCTAGCTTGAAAGCGCATCCGAGAAAGCTCATCCCCACACCTGTTGGAGGCCCCACCAAAGGTGGGGCCGTGGATTGACAACCATGGATAAAATCGACTGCCGGTCAATCCTGGCAGTGCCGAAGATTCTTTTTTTCTCAGTGGCGGCACTGCCGCCAGCAGGTGTGGGGATCATTCGCTGCCGCCCGTTCCGCCATCTTGTTCCTGATTCCGGTTAGCCAAGTCAATGAGCAAACGAGAAACCTCTTCTGCCGCATGCGGATGGGCCAGTTCCGCATTTCGATTCCGAAGGGCCTCAATTCGCTCAGGGTTCTCCAGCAAGTCCCGGATGGTTTGCCTGACGGTCTGGGCAGAGCTTGCCTGTACGGCAGCACCTTGAGAGAGTAAAAACCTGGCATTATAAGCTTCCTGTCCAGGGATGGGGTTGACGATGATCATCGGCAGATGCTTCGTTAAGGCCTCGGAAGTCGTCAAGCCTCCTGGCTTGCTGACTAGAAGGGTTGCCAGATCCATCAATTGCGGAACGGCTTCTGTGTAGCCGATGACCCGGACCGCATGGCGAAACCGCTGGTTCTGAGCCCAAAAAACAAGAGAACGGTTCGTCCCGGCAAGAACGATCATGGAGCAAGGATAAGGCAAAATATCCAAATCCAGGATGATGTCTCTTAAATTGCCAAAGCCTCCGCTTCCTCCCATGATGAGAATGACCGGCTTGCTCGGATCCACTCCGAACTGGCGGGCAGTGGCTTCTCGGTTGGTGGTCTCAAGGAAACGCTCATCAATGGGGATTCCCAGTACTTTGACCCGCTCTGGAGAGACGTCGCGCATGAGAAAGCGCTGCTTGACTTGTTCCGAGGGAACCACGTAGGCATCTACCGTATCGTGAAACCAGTATAAATGAGGTGCATAGTCGGTTAAAACGCCAATCAGCGGCAGGGATATCGCATGCTGCTTCTTGAAATCCGCTACGACTCCGCAAGGATAAGCTTGGGTGCAGGCAATGGCGTCGGGTTTGACGGTATGGAGCAACCGTTGCAATTTAGAAGCCTGATAGCGGTGCAGTAAAGAACGCAGGTGCTGTACCCGTCGATGAACGGAAGGGTTATCGTAGAGGTATTCCCAGACATCGGGCTGATGCCGGATCAAGGAGAGATACGAGCGAGAGATGGCCCAGCGTACAAAGCGGCTGGTGTATTGGAAGGCATCGACGGTAACGACCTGTGCGGAAGGATCAAGACGCGCAATGGTGCGTGCAATCGCACTGCTGGCCCGATGGTGGCCAGAGCTTGTGGTGATGTACATCAGCAGAAATCGCCGGATGCGCATCGGAATGGGGTCTTGTCTGCGGCTCTACCAGCGTTTTCTAAATGCGCCCACAATTGAAATTTAACATTGGGCGCATTTACCCTGAGCGAAGTCGAAGGGTTACCCCTCGACTCGCTTTGCTCGCTCGGGGTAAATGGAACCACTCAGAATGTTAAGAT
>JACPAW010000077.1 GCA_016180605.1 Candidatus Omnitrophota bacterium
CATGACGGAGCTGTTTCATTGCGCACGGATGGCCGCTGCCTTGAAGTGAAAACATTTCGAGGTTCCAAAAAATGGGAACAAGTGAGTGAATGGTATTGAGACTTAGTCTTAGTCTAGGGCTCTTCATCGGATCGCTCGCAGCGGGTTGGTGGTTCCACCGGCGAGGGTGGTTGAATGAGCTACGAGCATCCCAGTTGGTCCGAATCATTGTGCAGGTTTCTTCCCCCATTGTTCTGTGCGCGCTTTTCTGGCAGATGGACTTAAGAGACTTAGAAACCTGGCTTCTTCCTCTTCTAGGTCTTGTGATTTCTCTGGCAGCACTTATTCCCGCTTATTTTTATTGTCGTCACAGCCCATTATCCTCTCCTCAGTCAGGCAGTTTCTTAACGTGTGCCCTGTTCTCGAATGTCGGTTATCTGGGAGCATTCGTGGCTTTTGCGCTTTATGGCGAGCTGGCATATGGCTGGTGCATGCTTTATCTTTTGTTCTTTACGCCGTGTTTCTATACCTTGGGGTTCTGGATCGCTGCCCGCTACGGGCACCCGCAATCTGCCTCAAAAATGGGAATTGCTTTTAAAGATCAGCTGCGCCTGTATCCTTTTCTAGGGATGCTGGCTGGATTTGGGCTTAATCTGGCGAATGTGCCGCGTCCGGCAGGGGTGGAAGGGCTGAATCATCTGCTCATCCCGCTCAACACCGCTTTATACCTAGTGGCGATTGGCTCGCAAATCCTTTTTGAGTCTCCTTTGCCTTGGCGGCACCCGTGTCTTACGATGAGTGCGATCAAATTTATTTACAGCCCCATGGTTGCCTATGTATTGCTTCGTTTGTTGAATGTCTCAGGGCCCATGCGCTCGGTTATTCTGCTTGAAGCTTCCATGCCCGTTGCAGTCTCCCCACTGGTCTTGCCTCTTCTTTTCGGTTTGGATCGTTCGATGGCCAATGCCCTCTGGCTTTGGACGACCGTCCTGTCCATTCCCTATCTTCTGCTTCTCATCCGTTTTCTTGAGAAATAAGGTTTGCCTATGAAGCTTTTTTCTGTGTGCTGTTTGCTGGGTGCTGTATGCTGGTGAGGGGTTATCTTTGACTTTCATCAAGCGATTTGGTAACGTGATAGCGTCGACCATGCAAACACGAAATCCATCCCATCGAATCATTCTGGCCATTGTCCTTGTCAGCTTTATTGCCGCTCCCTCTGCCTTTGCGGCGTGGGTTTGGTCGCCGCAAACCGGCTGGGTAGGACCCGGTGGTGCCGTTAAAGACAGCCCTCAAGAGCAGCTTGTCTTTGCCGTGGCTTTTTTCGACCGCAAAGATTATGAAAAAGCCCGTGGCGAATTCAAGAAGCTCTTACGTGCCTATAAAGATTCTCCCGAAGCGGCAGAGGCCCAATATTATATGGGCCGGTGTGAGGAAGAGTCGGGCGACTATTACAAGGCTTTCCTGGAGTACCGTAAGACCGTACAGACCTATCCTTCCACGAAGCGATTTGAGGAGATTCTGGAGCGGGAATACCAGATCGGCAATTATTTTCTGGGAGGCAAAAAGCGCAAGCTCTTTGGAACGGCAGCCATTCTTCCGGCGCGTGATAAGGCAGTGGAAATCTTCCAGGCGATCGTAGACGATGGGCCATTCAGCGAATATGGCGAGCTTGCCCAGTATAAATTAGGGCTGACCCATCTTGCCCTTCAGGATTACGAATTGGCGGTAGGCGCATTCGAGCAGGTCGTTTCCCGCTATCCGGAGTCGCCCCTGGTGGATGACGCACGGTTTCAGATCGCCCAGGCAAGCTTGAAGGGAACTTTTCGACCTGGATACGACCAGTCGCCTACGGACTTGGCGATTCGTGAGCTGGATTCATTCTTGAGGGAATATCCAGAAAGCGAGTTGGCCGACGAAGCAAAGGTTCGCTTGGAAGAGCTCAAGGAGCGCCGCGCCCAGCATGAATATCAAGTGGGCCAGTTTTATGAGCGGCGCAAACAACCGGCCTCAGCGCTGCTTTATTACCAAAATATCGCGCAGGCCTACCCGAAAACTTCCTTGGCAGGCCGTGCCGCCGAGCGAGTCCAAGTCCTCAGCCAGCGTCCCTAGATGCCTCAGAATCTAGTTTTGGTTCAAGGCTCAAGGTTCAAGGCTCAAGGGAAAAGAATTTTAGTCTCCAGTCTCCAGTCTCCAGTCTCCAGGCGGGTTTGGCTGTCTGCTGTGTGCTGTGTGCTGTTTGCTGCCTCTGGATGCGGCTACTCGACGCGCCCCGGATTGGCCTCTCGATTCCAAACGGTCTATGTCAAGCCTCTCGTCAACAAGATCGATGTGACGCAAATCCAAACGGGAGAGAATCGGTTTCCCATCTATCGTCATCGGCTGGAGGTTGATCTGACCGATGAAGTCGTCTCTCGGTTTCAATTTACCGGACTCTTAAGGCCCACGCGCTCGGAGCAGGCAGACTGCCGGTTGGAAGGAGAGCTCATCGCTTTCAGGCGCGACCCCTTGCGTTACGATGCTTCGCAGCAGGTGGAAGAATGGCGCTTGAATCTTGTGGTCAACTTGCGGTTTTACGACCAACGAAGCGGTGTTTTGTTATGGGAGGAACCCGGATTCACGGGGGATACGACTTATTTTGCAAGAGGTGCTAAAGCAGAATCGGAAAGCACGGCCCTTAATCGAGCCATTACGGATTTGGCGCGACGCATCGTAGAACGCTCCGTGGAGAACTGGTAAGTTTTTTCGATTTGATCCTCCTGAATCATGCCCTCCTCAACAGAGAAATCCCGCGGCGGATTGTTTCTTTTTCTCGGTCCAGATCGAGCCCAGCAGCCTGCCGCAAGCCCACTGCGCCTGATTGTGGTAGACCAGGCGCATCGCCTGGATTCCAAGTGTGTGGAGGCCCTGCTGCATCATGCGGGTTCCATTGCTGCAAACGCCTGCGTGGTGTTGCTCATCGAAATACCGCTAGGCGTTCGCCATGCGCTATCCCTGGCACAAAAAGCATTGGTTACAGAGACGTTTGAGAGCCAAGCAGCCGCGATTTTTAAGCCGTTTGCTTTTACGGATGCTTTAGGCAATGGCGATAGAACCGGTGCTTTGGCAGCAGCGCAGGATCAAATACGGCGGGGAAAGGAGCCTCTGGAATTACTGGGCTTAGTCGGTTGGCAATTGAACCGTTGGCTGATCACCAAGCGGCTATTGGATTCGGGGGCTAACGAAGTAGCACTTGTTCAAATGATGAACCTCAAGCCATGGCAAGCCCAGCGGCTGCGCCAAGAAGTGCTTCCTAGAGCCATGGCCCGTTTGCAAGCAAACCTTAGAGAGTGCTGGCGCTTGGATGTGGATGCCAAAAGCGGACGAATTCTCCCCCAGCAGGCGCTGGAAACGCTTATTGTGTCCGTGTGCCAGACGAGAGCTGATTGAGTTTGACACTCATGCGGGACTTATGGCGTGCTGCGGCATTAGCGTGAATGATACGCTTGGCTGCGGCGTGGTCAAATTCCTTGGAGAGCGTGCGCAAAAGCACTGCCGCCTCTTGAGATTGCCGGTTTTTGACAAGTTCTAAAAACCGCTTGGACAACGTTCTTAAGCGCGAACGAGCAGCTTGATTACGGCTGTTTCGTCGTGCGTCCTTCCGGAGTTGCTTAAGCGCAGCATGCTTAATCGGCATTTTTCCTCCTTAAAAGAGTAGGTATTCTACCACGAGCCTTATGGGCTGTCAGCCTTAAAATGACGACTTCCATCCGCTCCATCGGACGCTCGACAGGAATTCTAGCCCTGGCCACTGCGGTAAGCCGCGTTCTAGGCTTTGTGAGGGATGTGTTTATCGCCGCACTTTTCGGGGCAACGGCCCAGGCTCAAGCCTTTGTCGTTGCCTTCCGCCTTCCGAATTTGTTGCGGGATCTGGTGGCTGAAGGAGCCGTGACCAGTGCTTTCGTTCCGGTTTTAAGCTGGTACCGTTCTCAGGAAAAGCCAGAGGAATTCTGGCGTCTGAATGAAGCGCTGCTGACGCGCCTGTTCTTGCTGGTTTGCGTCCTAGGAGCCGCAGGAGCATTGGCAGCACCCCAGATCGTGCGGGCTATTGCTCCTGGCTTTGCAGAAGATCCGGATAAGTTTGCCCTCACCGTCTTGCTCACACGGATTTTGTTTCCGTTTATTACATTGGTGGGATTGTGGGCCTATTTCATGGGTCTTTTGAACAGCCTCCACCGTTTTGCCGTTCCGGCACTTGGGCCTGCCGTTCTGAACTTGGCCATGATTGCAGCCTGTGTGTGGTGGGTGCCCAAGACTTCTCCTGGCATCGTTGCCTTGGCGGTGAGTATTCTCATTGGGGGCCTCGTCCAGCTTTTGATTTCTTTGCCGTTGGCAATACGGCTTGGATTCCGGTGGCGTTGGCGCTGGCATCACCCAGGATCCACCGAAGTGACTCGCCTTTTAGGCCCTCGGTTGATCGGGGCTAGCGTCTATCAAGCCAGCGTCTTAGTCCATACCGCCTTAGCTTCTATGGCGTCCCTAGCAGGGGAGGGGGCAGTTGCAGCGCTTTATTATGCGAATCGACTCGTGCAGTTACCGCTGGCACTTTTTGGGACCGCCTCAGCACAGGCAAGCCTTCCTTCTTTGGCTTCATTCGCTGCTCAAGAGGACTTGAAATCGTTTTGTGAAACATTGATTCCAGTGATCCGGATGGTAGGCTTTGTGATTCTGCCCTCATCCATTGGACTCATGGTGCTGGCAGAACCGATTGTCGTCGGTCTTTTTCAGCGGGGCGCTTTTGACCAGGCAGCCAGCACGATGACTTCTCAAGTG
>JACPAW010000078.1 GCA_016180605.1 Candidatus Omnitrophota bacterium
TCCAATCGCGCGGCGTAGAAAATATAAGCGTGCGCGGTGGACCTTGCCCTTGCGCAGGACTTCAATGCGCGAGATGATCTTTGCGTCTACAGGAAAAGTCCGCTCTACGCCTTCGCCATAGGTGATCCGGCGGACGGTAAAGCTCCTCGATACCCCACAGCCGCGAGAACGGATGCAGATTCCCTCGAACTGACCGAGTCTTTCCTTGCCCTGTTCCGTGATCCGATACCAAACTCGTAGCTCATCCCCAGTGCCAAAGGTAAGCGGGGTACTGGGTTGCTCTCCATGAATCACACGCAGCCAGTCCATAGGTTTCCTCACTTTGGTTGTTTTCTTGCTAAAAGATCCGGTCTGTTATTTTTGGTTTTTGCGAGTGCTTGTCGCTTGCGCCACTGAGCGATGCGCTGATGGTCTCCGCAAAGCAGAACTTTCGGAACGCGCATTTTCCTAAACGCGGATGGCCGGGTGTATTGCGGATATTCCAACAAGCCATTCACGAATGATTCCTCGGTTGTCGCATCCGCGTGGCCGATGACGCCTGGAATGAATCGCGCCATGCAATCGATGAGCACCATCGCAGGAAGCTCGCCACCGGTCAGCACATAGTCTCCAATGGAAACGGATCGATCGACGATTCCCTGCCGCACCCGCTCATCCACCCCTTCATAATGGCCGCACAGAAGAATCAAGTGGCGCAGGCCTGCCAACTCTTTGGCTAACGACGAAGTCAGCACTTCGCCTTGAGGACTTAATAATATAGTCTGGCAGGCGCCACCGGGACAATTTTTTTGCAGCGCCTCGACTGCTTTGAAAATCGGTTCTGCCTGCATGAGCATTCCAGGCCCGCCCCCGTAGGGACGGTCATCGATTTTTCGGTGCCGATTGCGCGTAAAATCGCGCAAGTCGTGCGCCTTAATCTTAAGCAGCCGGTTTTCCTGGGCGCGCTTGAGGATCGATGCCCCGAAAACAGGTGGAAAAATCTCTGGAAAAATCGTCACGATGTCTACTTGCATCTAAGCTTAAATGGGATTATGAAGAAGCCGTGGTTCCTGCCGGTGTCTTCAAGCTCTTGATCAGGTGGACCACCGCTAGGGATACCTGTGCTCCAGAAGAAACCCAATGTTGCAAACGGGGCGTATCCAGCTTTAAGCGCGCTGGGTGAAACGAAGGGTCATAGTAGCCAATCGTTTCCAAGATTCTTCCCCGCTGAGAGCGGGAACGGTCGGTGACCACAATTCGATGATGCGGCATTTTCTTGGTGCCGCGGCGCTGCAATCGCACAACCACCATGGTGAAACTCCTTAGCTTAAAGCCCCACGCGCCGGATATCAGCTCCCAGCTGCGTAAGCTTTTGCTCCAAATGTTCGTAGCCACGATCCAGGTGTTCCAATCCCGTTAACTCCGTCTGATTATCCGCTACCATTCCTGCAATCATCAGGGCTGCTGAGGCGCGCAGATCCGGAGCGGTGACAGGGGCTCCGGAAAGCCGATCGACTCCCTTAATAATGGCGCTGGCTCCCTCGCGTGTAATGGAAGCTCCCATGCGATTCAGTTCCGATATGTGCATGAAACGTTCGGGATACACACGCTCTGTTAAAACACTCACTCCTTTGGCAACGGACAACAACGCCATCATTTGCGCTTGAAGATCGGTTGGAAAACCCGGAAACGGCAGCGTTGTCAAATCCACCGCTTGAAGCTTTCTATTCGAGCGAACACAGATGGAGCCGTTGGACTTTTCAATGCTCACTCCTGTCTCAATGAGTTTGTCGATCACGGCACCCAGATGTTCAGGGCAAGCACGCTGGATACGAACTTCACCACCGGCAATAGCGGCAGCGATCATGAGGGTCCCTGTCTCGATGCGATCCGGGATGATGTGGTGGCGGGTGCCATGCAACTTTTCTACCCCCTCTACCCGAATCACAGGGCTGCCATGGCCTTTAATCTTTGCCCCCATCGCAATCAGGCAGTTGGCCAGATCTACTACTTCCGGTTCGCAGGCAGCATGCTCAATAAAGGTAACTCCCTCGGCCAAAGTTGCGGCCATCAGCGTATTGCCCGTTGCCAGGACAGAAGAACCGAAAGCACCGGCTAGATGGACGGAACAGCCCCGCAGCTGCGGAGTAGTCGCTACGATATAGCCGTGTTCGATGGAAGTCACAGCCCCTAATGCCTGCAGGCCCTTTAAGTGCAAATCGATCGGTCTTGGGCCGATCACACAGCCTCCAGGCATGGAAACCTTGGCACGATGATAGCGAGCCAGCAAAGGACCCAGCACACAGATCGAGGCTCGCATCTGGCTGACCAATTCATAAGGAGCCGTGGTTTCCCCGGCACGCACGCGCTGCATTTCGAGGCGGTCTTCGGAGAGACGCGTCTTGATTCCCAAGTGATCGAAGAGCTGTATCATCGAGGCGACATCCTTGACCTGAGGGACTCCCTCGATTGTCATCGGCTCATCCGTCAGAAGGCTTGCAGCCATAATCGGCAGCACGGCGTTCTTGGCACCATGGACAGGGATCGTGCCTGCCAGCGGGCCATTGGCGCGGATCAGCAATTTAGCCATGTATGTCACAGAGCTAGCGGGCAGTAACCAAAATTCCTCGTGGACAACAAGCCAAGTCCTGTAAAGGAGTGTAGGCGGAAACCCAGGCAGATGCTTTCGCCCATTGCAATAAGTGACGCTGCTGCTCCGGCGCGCATTCCATGACCAGACTACCCCCCGATGCTAATATCTGGCCTACGCGGGAGAAAATTTCCTGATACGCGTCCATGCCATCGAT
>JACPAW010000079.1 GCA_016180605.1 Candidatus Omnitrophota bacterium
AAATTAAGCCGCTTGAGGTCGAGGCGCTGGTGGATTCGGGGTCGCTGCATTTGTGCATTCCTTCGCATTTGCAAATGCAGCTGAAGCTGGAAGAGATTGACCAAAAAGAGGTGACGCTAGCCGATGGCACCAAGAAGCTTGTGCCCTATGTCGGCCCGGTGGAAATCCGGTTCAAGAACCGGGTCGGGTTCGTTGGAGCTTTGGTGATGGGGGATCAGCCACTCGTTGGAGCGATTCCCATGGAAGACATGGACCTGGTCGTAATTCCCAGCAAGCGCGTGATGGATGTGAATCCTGACAGCCCCAACGTGTCGTCCAGCATCGCCAAAGGTTGCCGGTGACCTGAGGAAGTCTATCGCAGTGCGTACGCGACACGGGCCGAAGGCCAGGTCGGCTAGGAGCTCTACCGCATCTGGTACGAGGCCGAACGGGTCCATGAATCGCTGGACTATCAGGCGCCGCAACAACGTCGGGCTACGCATGCAAGCGTTCGCTTATTACGAGTCCCGGGATGTCCGGTTTAAGGGGACACCACGGCATCTTGCGACCATGAAACCAAAATCTGCAATTGCTGCGGACTGGTCAACCACGGGAGGGCCGAATGGCCGAACGAAGTGAGTCTCGCGAAGCGGGACGAACGGAGGCGCCAACTCCTGAAGCGGGCACCATCAAGGTGCCCGCGTAATGCCGAAAGCAAGGGCTTTCGGCCGTCGCCTCCATTTTTTCCGCCGTAGATGGAAAAAGTGTCCTGAACGATCGAGGCCAGAGGCCGAGGGAATCGAAGGATTTCAATGAGCTACGGAAGAACGTGTCGAAACGTCAGGGAGGATCGCACATGAAAACTGCCAAAGATGAGGTGCGGAAATTACTGGATCGATTGCCCGACACCTCCTCTTTCGAGGACATTCAATATCACATTTATGTGCGGGAAAAGGTTGAGCAAGGTTTAGAGGATGTGAAGAAGAGTCGCATACTGAGCCAAGCCGAGGTGGAGCGACGAATGGCAAAATGGCTCGGCAGGTAATCTGGACGGAAGTAGTCTGGAACGATCTGGAAGCTGTTGCGGAATATATCACCAAAGATTCAGCCTACTACGCGGCAGCATTTGTCCATGAGGTACGCGAAGCCGCACGCTCTCTCACGCATCTGGCAGCGCGTGGCCGCGTTGTGCCTGAATTCCGTGATCCACATATCCGTGAGTTGTTCGTGAGGGATTACCGACTGATTTATCAGACGGATCAACGCCGGGTTCACGTGCTCGCCTTTATTCATGGGGCCAGGGATTTATGGACGCTGTGGGATCGAGAGAAGCGACCTCAATGAACGCGTAGGCGATACGTGGCACTCTGAACCCGGTCAGCCAATGGAAAAAAGAGAGTTTGTAGAAGATCCCATGATGAGCGAGCTCCATGCAATCAGGGAGAAGCACTCCCAACAGGTCAAGCCGACGCCCGCCACAGAGCGCAACCGACTCGTCAGCTTTCTGTCCTCCTACGGCTATGCGCTGGTTGCGACGAAGCGGGGAACACGTAAGCTGGTCAGACGTTCGAACTGACATAGAGGCTCGACGCTGGCCGGGGGTCAGGTCGGCTGGCAGCTCTACCGAGTCTGGTACGAGGCGGAGCGTCTCCACGAATCCCTGGAATAGCAGACCCCACACCAACGCTTAGCTGAGAGATTGCAAGTGACAGATGCTGAGCAGGAGAACGAACATGGTGGCTAAAGTAGCGACAAGGCTTTTCGCGATTCTAGCCAGAGAGACGCCGCTCGCGGTCGTGCTGCGACGAGGCCCCTCCAAACAAGTCCAGCTTATTCGGTGGGACAGAGCGAAAGACCGTTTCGAGTACGGGCAGTGGTTGAAGGGCAGAATCTACGAGCGCCGGTGTGATCTATCGCCAAGTGGCGATAAGCTGATCTATTTCGCCGCTAAGTACAAGAAGCCCCTGTTTAGTTGGACGGCCGTTAGCAGGCCGCCGTACCTGACCGCCCTCACCCTCTGGCCGAAAGGTGATGGATGGGGTGGAGGAGGTCTCTTCAAGAGTGAACAGGCCATCCTGCTGAATCATCGGGCGGACGAGATGGGGCTGGCAAAAGGTTTTGGTCTTCCCCCGCAGTTGAAGGTGCTGCCGTTTGGTGTCAGACCTGGGTGGGGCGAAGACGATCCCATTTATCACGAGCGCCTCCTCCGAGATGGCTGGCGACTGACTGAAGAGGGAAAGCGGACAGAGCACCCCTACGATCCCTCATCGAAAATTTGGTGGACCTTTGACCCGCCGATCACCTATGAGAAAACAAGGCCGCATGGTGGTACGAAGGGCGTCGTCCTCCAGATGCAGATTAAGGGCATCCATGAATGGGGTGGCTCCACCTATGTCATTGAGCATCAGATTCGACTCGGCGGAGAGCAGCTACTCATACAGCTGGGCAGGACGGATTGGGCTGATTGGGATAGCAACAGTGATCTGCTCTTAGCAAAGGACGGCAAGTTGCTACGAGTCGAACCTGGTTCAGATGACACCTACGATTTTGAGCGAGCGATTGAACTGGCTGATTTCAGCAAACTGAAGTTTGAAGAGAAGACGGCACCAGTCGAAGCGACCAAGTGGTCGGGCTTCCTCAGGCATGAATAGGCGAGTGAGGAGCAACTCCCTTATTACAGGCCGGAAAACGTCCAGTTTAACGGGGGGCACTGCGATTTGTTGCCAGGCGCCGCTAAGGAAGTTGGTGCTAAGATGAGCGAAGTGGTGTTCGGGCCCTCACCGACGGAAAACCAGCCTATTCC
>JACPAW010000100.1 GCA_016180605.1 Candidatus Omnitrophota bacterium
TGAAACCCCCTACAAGCTTAGAATGCCTCTTTCGCATCGATTATCTACCTGACTCCGTTGTGAAAAACCAGACAAATTCCGCCGGCCTCAATTTCTGGTGCCACATGACTATTTCTTGCTCGCGCTGAAGCGCTTATTCGGAAAAAGGATACCCGTTCTCTCTTCTGCTTACCGATTAATAAGAACCGTCCCCGACCCTACTTAATCAAACTTCATGTGGATGAATGAACCTTTGCGGTGGCCGATAAATAGGCCTCCACGATCGGCTCGAGAATTAAATTCACCGATCGAATACTGGCGCGTGAAGCCTCGGAGGTCGCCTCGCAAATGAAGCCGCTGATATCGATCACATGCGCGAATGGCTGCTTATCCGAATAAAGATCGTGTCCGAATTGCCCCTTCAACATCCTTGCGGAGTGATCATCCTTGAAGCGCATACGCTCCCTAAGTTCTTTACCCGAAAACCGTCCCCTGCCCTGGTGTGAGACAATGGCTTTGAGAATTCTGGACTCGAAGTCGGATTCCAGCCATATACATAATGCCGGTCTATGTCGCAGCCATGGTAAGAAAAAGCAGTCAAAAACCGTCTGCACTCCATCGGACTCCAATTCCAGTAAAGCCTGATCGATATCCGGGCCGACGTCATGCAGTAACGAGATGCCCTCATCCGTTAACCAATAGTCCGGAGAGATTTCTTGTGGATCGATGTTTTTCCTGCCCAGAGCCAGCATGGAAGCCCCAACATAGCGCAACCTGAAACGTTCGGCTAATATCTTCGAATGGGTCGTCTTTCCAGCGGCCGTTAGGCCGGAAATAATGATGTTGGACACGCGTCACCCTCTCTTATTCTTCATGGCTTTTAGAATCTGTGCATGACTTACGGAGATCGGCCATACCTGCGGTTCTCCTAGGCTTGTGGGTTTAGAAACAAGCCGTTTGCCTCTCAGGGTTCTCTCTTCAAAGTGATCGATGCCCGTAACCGGGATGAGTGCTTGGAAAAACGAGGAATGCGCCCGAAGTTGCTGTATCTTTCTTAGTTTCTCCAGGTCGTTGATAAGTAGCTGGATCGCCTCCGTCCCAGGCCCGTGAGTCCCAGCGATGATGAGCGCTTCATTTCTTTCACGAAAAGCACGCATTGAGGTGAAATTGGGAATCCGCGATATCACGAGATAGTCATTACAGAGCAGTCCGCCCCGACTCAACTTTGGTTGCGGCAGTACCTCATCCTTAACCTTCAATGTCCAATTCGGCGACGCACGCTTGATATTATTATCCCCAGTGAAACGTTTGGCGGGTCGCTTGTCCAATAACTGATCGGAGTCCATGATGAATTCTACAGGCAGATGAATGGGAAAGCCTCCCCTCCGAAGGTGACCGGGACGTCCTCTATAGCCAAGCAGATCCCGCGATGCCGAATCGCTCACAGGTGATCCTACAGCAACAACGTTATCACCAAAATAGACAAGCCCCGGATAAAAATCCGTTCTTTTCCCTTTCTGTAGCCATGATTCAGTCGAGCTGTGAAGCCCACACGCTAGAGAAACGGCCGCGCGGACATTACTGGAACGGTAGAAAGTCTCCGCCGTGTGGTTAAACATCAAGTGCGCCACCCCAACGCTCCAACAAACGTTCGCGAACCCTCCGAAAAGATCTTCCACAAGTTTCTTCTGTTGCCAGGAGTATGCCTTCTTTCTTTTTTCTGTTTCAACGGCCGAGGCGAATGAACTGAAGACAATCGTAGCGGCAATCCCTCCGAGAAAGCTTGAGATGGTGTCTTGGATCAGTACGCTCAAATCCTCAGTACTGAACATTTTCTCCTCGAATGCAGCAAACACCTTTAGCAGAAGCTCTCACGTCAAGAAGCTTCGCACCGGGGATTTTCCAACACAGATCTTGCCATCGAGCGCGCGTAGCCGCAATTGCCTGCGGCATACCAATAGCCCATACACAGCCTCCCCCACCGCGGCCAGTATGCCGGGCACCGCAGGAAAAGGTTCGGGCAGCCTCGATCATTGCCTCCATTTGCTGTGTCAGGGGCAATAGGCCACCGCATTTCTTTCTCAACTCAAGCTCCCGATTCATGCACAACCCCGCCTTTTTCCAATCTCTTTCCTCCAACGCTTTCGCGTATTCATGCACGCAACGGATGATGTCAAACCAGTGCCGACGTCCTTGGCCCGACAGAAAAGCAGACACCCTGCTTGATGTTGCATCCGCATCATCATGCGCCGAGCCAAGATAGGCCACGCAAAATACATCGTCCAAGATACGGCAGTCGTCTCCACTAACCAGAGAGGTTCCTTCGAATGGTTCGTATGGATTTGTCAATTTCCATCTCCACGCATGCACACCACCGAAAACTGCAGCCGCTAGATCCTGCAGGCCACATGTGTGCAGGCTTGACTCTATCCGATGCGCTAATAACACCAGCTCTTTAGAACCCAGTCTCACTTGGAATATCCCCAAACAGTTTAAACCGTACAGTGTAGCGATGAGTGCCGCGGAAGACGCTGACAACCCTGCCAAAGGGGGTGATGCGCTCTTGACAACGAGGCGCACTCCGCTTACTCCACCTGTTGCAAGGCAGGCCATCAACGGACCCATGGATGAATTAAAATTAAGCTCATCGATTCGGCCTTCCTGCGGAGGGAATATGTCTGATTCGATCTTAACCTGGCCATCCGCCCATGGTAAAAACTCTACCGTTACTCCTATATTCAGGGCGATATTAACCGTCATGGG
>JACPAW010000101.1 GCA_016180605.1 Candidatus Omnitrophota bacterium
CATCCGCCAGTTTGACCAGGTCATCACCGGTCCATTGCGGGATCAACCGGAGGTTGCCTCGGCGTATGATGCCGTCGCACGGCTGCATGCGTTAAGCGCCCAGCTTGCTAGAGGAGTGCCAAATCCCAAAGAACGAGCAGAGATTGCCCAGGAACTGACGGCACTCAACCAGACTGCCGAAGCACTGGCCCGTGAAAATGTCATCAAACCGTTGAATGAGGCCGAGCAGGCGCTGAAAGCGCTGAAACCCATTATCGATCCAGCGGTGCTGGCAGAGCGACTGATCACGGCTGAAGAGATTACGCAGTTCCATGCTCTTCACAACAGTGGTCGGAAGGCTATTGACCAGGCTTATCAAGCATCGATTGCCGGGGCAAAGCTTCCGATTGCGATCCAGCAGCGGATAGGGGCAGCTTACCGTGAGTTTGTTGAAACAGAACAGAAGATATCGGATTGGCCGAACAAGCTCAAGAGAGTGTTGAGGCGGCCCAGGCCACACTGCAGGCCCTCTCTCAAGCTCCGTTCATGGATCGCAGCCAAACGATCGTTGCGACGCTGGATATTCCCAATCTGCCCCAGGTGCCCAGCAGTTTCACGGAGCTTGCAGGCACTCACTTTGCTCAAGTTGCGGAGTCGGTTGCAATGGCTATGAGCACGCATCTTGGTCAGCCGCAGCCAACCCAACGCTGGCAGCAGTTAGCACTGATCCGGCAGTATCTGCTGCAGCCGGAAAGCTTGCATCTTCCGATGGCTGTGGTTGTCAACGGTCAAGAGTTGCGGCTTGCTCCGAGTGAAATAGCGACCTTCCGACAACAGCTTCTGACACACTTTTTGTCGCTGCTTGAGCGACAAGAACCTCAGACGTGGCAACTGCTAGAGCGCCTCCATGCTTTGGAAGCGGCTCGTCAGAAAGATGGCCAGGTAAAAGTAAAAGCAGAAATTGGCAGGACCCTTCGGGAAATCCAGCCGCGTTTGCAGCAGATGACGCCGGTGATGAAAGGCTTTCTGCTGGATGCCATCGGTTTGGACGGGCATTTCTTCGTGTACCCAGAGGTTGAGGCACAACTGGTGCGCCTGCTTCTTCCCAATGCCCCGGTGTGGGTTGCCGTGGATCATCAGCTAGCCTCCCAGTTCCTGGATCAAGTCAATCACTCTATCGCTTCCTACCAAGCACGACCCTTCTTAACGCCGCAAGAAACGAAGGAGTGGCAGCGGCTGACACAGATCGCGCGTGCCGCTCATCAGGCTTCTTCTGCCTGGCGCTTGCCCCGTGTAGCAGGCAGCGCTGCTTGGAATGCGCCTGTAAGAGCCATGAGTGCTACGAGCAGAGTCTTTCGTGCCGCACCTGCGGTTGTGCGTGAAGGGGTGGTCTTGGTCCTATCGGCAGGGACGATCATTGGGGCGGCAGCCTTTGGAGGAATGACGGCTGGACTCGTGGCGGCCTTGTTCGTGTTTGCCCTTCAAGGCGTGCGCGGGCTTAACCAAATCAGAGGGGGTGGTGCCGGAGTTGGGGCAGGAGCAGGCCCAGGGGCTGGCGGCCGGCCCATTGTCGAGCCTCCCGTGCCGGTGGTGGCTCCCATTCGCGTTCAGATAACCGGATGGTTGCGCCAATTGGCAGACAACCAAGCGGTCATCGATCAGCCACTTGCGGCCAATGAGACAGAAATTTCTGTTATGGACTTAATCTCCCGCCTTGAGGCGCGCTTTGTGAATCTTAGAGACCGCTTGGTGAATGATGAAGGACAGTTGCGCCACGGCATTCAAGTCTTCGTCAATGGACAGGCTGCCGGTCTGAATGCACTACTTGGTCCTGGCCACACAGTAGGCTTCGTGGGGGCTCTTGCCGGCGGCAATCAAGGAAAACCAGAACCGTCCCCAATTTTACTACCCGCTGTAAAGGAGGAACCGACGGCAGCGGGTGACGCTTCGCTGGGGCCCCATATACCGCAGCCGACGGCGGCGATAGTCCGACGCGGCGAGGATATATGGGGTGGTGAAGCCCTTCGACTCGGCCTTCGGCCTCGCTCAGGATCCCGAGCGAGCGAAGCAAGTCGAGGGGCGGCAGGACCCGCTGCCCTGATACTGTCGCTGCCGCAAGATGAGGGTGGAGCGCTCGTCCGTAGAACACCGGATGGCGCGGCAGTAGTTGTGGTGGCGCCTGAGTCCACAGAGTTGGCGACCCAAACGGGTACGGCACTTGCTCCAGTGGCACCCCTGGGTCTGCAGCAAGCTCAGCCAGAGACTCCGCAAGAGTCACGAGCTCCTCCTCAATTAACCCAGCCAAAACGAATCGAGCCGCAGCCGCTTGTTGTGACCCTCATCGATGCCCGTGCCAAAATCCGCAGCATGTCGCGCCGCCTTGCCGAAGACCACTTCAATAATAGGATGCAGCGGGTGGGTTGGATCCGTCAGATATTCCTCCGCATGTTCGCCTCAACCAACCGCGCCAATACCTCCTATGCCATCGAAGCACAGCTTCGGCATTTGCTCGACCACAATACGATGCCGTCTGCTAGCTGGTGGCGCCATCTCTTCTTTGGTCAAAGATTTCAGACAGTACACCCGGCACTTGCTGCGGAGCTTGGCGCGACCGCACCATTTGAATTGATCCGAAGTGACGAAAGCCAATTTGCCAAGATCGCCGAGCGTCTTGAGCAAAATTGGAGACTAGCAGGAGAGGCTGCGCCCAAGCCGATTCAAATCTCTCCAACGCTGTACTACGAGATTACTGGTTTGATTCGCCGCTACGCTTCAGGGCAGTTTAATGACCAAGAATTTGAGGGAAGGCTCAGAGTCCCCCGTATGACTCTTGGAAACCGCAGCATCCTCGGTCAGCGGAATCTTAGCATCCTCGATCAGCTTCGCTTGGAACTTGGAAACCGCTATAGTCTTGGCTCCAATCTGTTGCAGGTTGCCAAGAGTGTCAAACAGCACTACCAGCCAGATCAGCGTCTGGACAACATCCAGTTTACCTTTGCGTCCCCCCGCCAGGTGGATGTCCAGGCAACAACGTGGATTGGATGCAGCGTTTGCCTACCCGACGAATCCCCGTATTTGGTCTTCTGGTCTCGCCATTGTTGGTCGGGATTGTCATGAGTTTTGTGACTCAGTTGATTGCCCTGACTACTCGGCGGGAGCTTCTGACGTATGCAGTACTTCCGGGAATTCTAGCCGGAGTCAATATCATCCTGCCGGCTTGGAATGATACTTCTCTGATGTGGTCCGCTGCGACCTTACTGTGGGTGGTTGTGGCTGCGGCCCTGCGGCGCCATGCAGAGCTTGGACATTCCAGAGGGGTTTTTGAAATCCGGGACAGTTTGGGTGTGGCATTTACATCTTCTTCTAAGACGCTTGAGGGACGACTACAGGCATCTCTGATTCCTAAGCTCAACGTCGCTGCCACAACACAGGAAATCCATCGTCTGTTGCAGCAGCCGCGGCAACTGCAGCCGCTGATTGTGGATGTCTTGGCACGCATCGAAGAGGGGCGGGCGGTTAAACAGGAGCTCTTCCAATATTCGAATCCGCTCCAGCAAGAAGCAGAGAAGACCGAGCTATTGGCGGCAGTTAACAAGGCTATGGCAGTGCTGGGGGTTGGCGCTAATAATCTGCGGCGACCGGTAAATGATCAGCGCTTAATTCTTCAGAACCAGCGTAAGACGGCGGACGCAGCATTTCGCGAGGTCCGGCTAAAGGAAGTACTCCGTGCTGCTTTCTTTGCCTTGGTATTTGGGATCGCGTTCTCGGTTTTGTCCGGTGTGGCGGTTAGTTTCGTGGTGGAACAGGCAGGCTGGAGCGAATGGGCTAATGCCCTTGGCAGTCGATTGGCACCCAGTCCTGCAGAAGCACCAGTATCGGCGACAGCTCATCTAGCCGGAGCAGTCGATTCCGTAACCGCTCCAACCGATTCGTTTGCTGGCCAAGCCGTTTCCACTCCATCGCACCCGGTGTTCAGTGCCGCTCAGTCGGCAGAGATAACACCTACCGAACCTCCAGTTGTCGAGTCTCAGCCTGGAATCATGGGTCCTGCTGAGGCACCCGAAGGCTACCAACCCATCGAGCCGCCCCAGCCGCCAACTATTACCGAGCAAACGATGACGCTGGACCATCTACTTGGCAAGTACGATCAGCCGGTCAATGGGGATGCTTTAAGGCAGGCGCTTATCGCTAATGGTTTGACAGAGGAGCAAGCAAGTGCGCTCATCCAACAACTTTCTCCAGATGGCCAGACCTTCGACCGCGCGGCATTAGTCCGGGAACTGACCACATCTTCCGATTCAACCATAATCAATGCCCTGCAGGAGTACTTCACCGAAAACTACTTCCCAGAAAACGCAGAACAGCAAGTCAGCCAATTCATTCCCGGTCAGTTAAGTCAGACGGTTGAGTGGGGCGAGCCTGCTTTCATCAAAGCCCTCTGGGAAACTTCCGGTTTCCAGGATGCCTTGGCAGAGAAAGCAGGTGTCACCGACTTTGAAGCCTTCAAATCCGCTTTCGAAGCCCAGATGGCACAGACGGATGAAGGCCGCTGGTCGCTCTACGACACCCTGCGGGATCTTCTGGGCGGCCATCGAGGGGCCAAGGCAG
>JACPAW010000187.1 GCA_016180605.1 Candidatus Omnitrophota bacterium
AGGTACCATACTCCCAACAGCGGGGTAATGACTATGGCGAGAAAAGTGGGTAACAAGATAGCCGCCATAAAGGGATCGGCTCTTAGGATGGCATTCCAGAGATCGTGTTTGGCAAATATCGTCAGGATATAGAGGGGGGCAAACCAGCAAGGCAGCGTCAAAGCCAGAGTACTTCTACGCAGAGTTTTTAGATAATCCTCAGAAATTTTCCACGTTTCCAAATCAACCTCAGCGCTTGGCTTTTGGGGAGTTCACTTTGAGGGCTTCGGGAGGAATGCCCAATTGGCGAATCGCCTCGTCTGGTTTTTCGCTATAGAGCTGGCAGAATTTCGTCAGAGAAGCGATATCCGAATAACCCTCTTGAGTGGCCAAACATTTGAGAATCTTGGATCTTCTGGCGATTTCTTGCATAATCGCCATAGGGCTCTGGCCGGACTCAGCGGCCAATCGATCCCGGTAGGTGCTGCTGGGAGAAAATTCCACGGTTTCTTGTTGCTCATTGTCATAATTCCAAACCGTGGAGAGCAAAACCACCTGTTGCTCCATCCCGGATGTTTCCACAACCTCGCTGACGATACGATGAATGGCTCCTGCGCGGTTGCGTTTGCGCAGAATGATGAATACATCCACAAGGGGAATAAGAACCGGCGGTACATTCATGGGCTCATTCTGAAGGCGCAAAATGGTTTCGCGCGCTGAGGAAGCATGAAGGGTTCCCATGCAGTATTTTCCTAGGTTCATGGTGGTCATCAAATCGTTGGCTTCCAAGCCGCGCACTTCACCTACCAGAATGCGATCCGGGCGCATCCGCAGACTGTTCTTCACCAATTCCGGAGTCTTGACTCGGCGGCAGCTTTCAAGCCGTGAGCAGTTCTCAATAAAGGTGGTGTTCAGCTCCAGCGTGTCTTCGATGGTCACCACGCGATCCTGCCAAGGAATAAAGCTCAGCAATGCATTGAGCAGGGTGGTCTTGCCTGTGCCAGGGCCTCCTGCGATAATCAGATTGGCGGGCCGAACACGCAGCCCTTCGACGTACATCCAAAGAAGTGCTGCCAGCTCATGAGAGAGCATTTCCACGTTGATCAACTGCAAGATGGTGAAGGGTTGGGGTTTTCCGCGGGTGATGGTGATCTGAGCCCCGAAGGGAGACTGAATGATATTCACACGGCCCCGGATGTTAAACAGCTCCAGGTTGTTGATCGGATCCACCTCCGATCGGCCCGCAAACACGACGAGCTTTTTGACGAAGACAACCAGAGCCGCAGCGCTAGGAATACGCTTGTTGGTTTTTACCAGCCCCTCTTGGGTGCGGTGGAGAAAGATGGGATTAGTGGCGTTGATGACGATATCTTCAACCGATGGGTCTTCCAGGAATTCCTCGATGCAGTCATATAAAAGGAAGCGATGGATAAAAGCCCGGCGCATTTCTGAGTTTGTCAAGGAGGGGAATCGGCCATTGTGAGGTTGGGCATAAATGACTTCGAGCGCATCGAAGGCAATCTGAAATCGCTCTTGTGTGGGTTGAATCAAGGTAAGACGTCCCCGGAGCCGATCCAGGAGAACGTTGGTTAGCTCCAGTTCTTTTGAATCTTCTGAGGGCGCGAGGTTGTTTATATCCACAACTTTAAGTGTACCTGAGGTCCCATAGAAGCTTCAAAGGCAGACGGGGGGCCTATATGAT
The DNA here is from genome assembly GCA_016180605.1 of Candidatus Omnitrophota bacterium. Lineage (GTDB taxonomy): Bacteria > Omnitrophota > Gorgyraeia > Aquiviventales > Aquiviventaceae > JACPAW01. Next base: position 1,682 of record JACPAW010000187.1, read on the forward strand.
GAATATCATCCACAATGCAACCCCAAGGCGTATAATACATTAAAATTACAGGCCATGTATTCAACTCCCAAACGAGATCGGTTCACCAGAAAGGTGCGCCGATTTTTTGTTAATGGCAAGGAGTCCCACCGGTATTGATTAGCTTCGCTAATCAGGTGGGAGTCAGAGGAGGTGAGCATGAGGGCTCTAGCTAATCGCAAGAAGATTCGCATCGCAGGCTTGTCCGTCGTCGCTATTTTGTCCGCTATATTGGCTTGGCAGTGGCGTAGCGGCATTGAAATCAAGCCACCTCAAAAGGTTTTAACGCGCATTTCGGCAATGGATCAGGCACTGCAGCGAGAGTCCGTGATGCACCCTCCAGCCAGTCGTCATCTAAGAGCTGGGTCTTACCGGAATACGATGGTTCTCTTTGGAGTTATCGGATGGACTATCGGATTCTTGCTTCTTGGGGCGTTGCTTTTGCTGCAGCGGCCATGGGCAAAGACATTTCTAGGCCGTTTGGGGATTAATCGGAGTCGAGGGATCCAGCTTTTGGAACGCGAGCTCTCCGGTGCCGTGCATCGGCTGCAAGCTTTGGACCAGGCAATCTCCGAGCAGGCCGATCTGAATCAGAAGCTGATAGAAGAGCGAGCCGCTTGGGAAACTCAGCTTAAAGCCGCACGACAGCAATGGCAGCAATGTCAAGGCTCTCTCGATGCCGAGCGCCGGCAGCGTGAAGGCTCTGCTCAAACCGTCGCGGCCCTTCAGACCGCTTTGACCTCTGTCGAGTCACGAGAGAAAACATTGAAGACGAAATGTTCCGAACTCGAAACCAGGCTTAAGGAAGTCGATAAGACCATTGCTCACCAGTCCTCCGGACTTAAAGCTTATGAAGAAGCATCGGCACCGCTTCACCATGCGTTGAGTCAAGCGCAGATGAAAATAGAAGCGCACCAACACAAAGAGCAGGAACAGCAGCAGGCTCTCCACATT
>JACPAW010000156.1 GCA_016180605.1 Candidatus Omnitrophota bacterium
GATAACCAGGGCAGCGGCAGAATCGTGGTAGTAGGCAGAAATTCCTAAGATGCGTGTCATTTCCAGCAATCAGCACACAGCATACAGCACACAGAAAAATCTCTATCTGTGTGCTGTGTGCTGGCGGCTGTGTGCTTCATTAAAATAAGGTATAGATGAAGGGTGCCACAGCGCTGGATTGCGCAAAAATGAGCAACAGCCCAAAAATAACAAGCACCAGTACAATTGGTGTTAGCCAGTACTTCTTTTCCCGCTTCAGAAAACCCCATAATTCACGCGCTACCTGTAACTTGCTCATGAAGACCTCCTTGCCAGCATACAGCAAACAGCACACAGCACACAGAGTAATTACAAACCGATCTCTTTCTGTTTGCTGTGTGCTGTATGCTGTGTGCTTCCCTAATACATCCGCTCATAATGCTTCGGATCGCGGATTCCCTCCGAATAGGGCGCCCATTCGCTCTCTCGGCTCTGAAGGCGCAGCCTCAAAGGATCCCATTTCAATGCTCGCAGCAGCATTCCAACCGGTGTAAAAACAAAAAGAAAGATTGCCGTCAAAATGACCCGCGAATTGATCCAACCGAGCAAATGTGCCAATCGCAGCCAAATTTTATTCGGCAAGAACAATAGGCGGGGGCACCACCAAGCTGCCGTAATCAAAAAAGCGGCCACGACACCCAAAATAGATGCAGTCTTCGCATGGCCTCTCCAGAACCAAAAAAGTGCCATCACCACCAGCACACCACCCATCGCGTATCCGAAAGATCGCTCTTGTCTTATCATGGGATTCACCTAACGCAGAAGGCGTCCCAACTGCGGGTGTGTCGTAAGAAACTCTGCGATCTGCTCGGCCGCAACGCGATGTCCTTCAGCGGTCCAATGGCCATCGTATTGGAAGTAAAGCTCCGTTCCGTTTACTGCCGCTTGCCGCAGGACATCGGTTAGTTCGATCAAAGGAATGCGATGCTTGCGACAAAAAGACGCCAAGTGCCTATCCGGTAAGAAACCGTCCAAATCATCCACCCGCAGGCCTGCTTGGCTTGCGGCACGCGCCTTCCAGGATTCATAGACCGAAACCCGGTCAGGAACGGAAAGAATAACAAGCGGAATCTTTTTCTTTCGCAGCTGATCTCTTAGTTTCAGCAATAGCGATTCCGTGTTCTCCCATAAGCTTTGCACTTCCGGCGGTTGCGATTTGAGATAATAGAGAGTTCCGGGAAATCCCACCCCCATTCCTGGGTCGGCTTCACGCACCAGACCAACCTGGGCTAACCAATTTCCAATGGAGCGCTGGCGCTTTAAGGCATCGGCCATGAATCCGTAGGTTCGGGAATGCGTTCGTAACCAGATCTTAAAATCCACAAACCGGACGCGTCCTTCTGGAACGAGTACCCCTTTTACCGCTTGCATCGATTGCGGATTACGGTTATCCGAGAGGTCGTTGGCCGCATAGAAAGCTAGCAGTACTAAATCCGGGTTGTGGCGAAGACCGATTTGTTCCAAATAGCGCCACTCATGAACGGTACCAAATCCCGGCACTCCGGCATTCAATACTTCTATGTGCTTTTGCGATCGAGGGGATCTCTCGTTCAATAAGTGCTCGAGCTGCCGGAGGTAGGTTTGCTCATCGTCGACTCCGATTCCGAAGGTAAACGAATCTCCTAAACCTAAAATACGCAAAGCCCCCCCATCCCTTGAACGAAGTGCGGGCCCACGCAATCCTGCTTCGTTGATGCGAACTTCATATCGTGTTTCGCCGGTTTGTACACGGCCTACAAAACCAGGAACCGGCCGGTGATAGCCGATACCGGCGTCCTGCTCGAAAAGCCCAACTGGATAAAGGCCCAGTGGATAGCCAGCCAACCACAAGGTGGCCTCTACAGAACCCAGGGCCAGCAGCATCCCTAAGCCAGCTAAAAGAATCCGCCCTAACCACTTCTTGAATCGTTTTGGCGTTGCGTTCATGTGGTTTGAGATAACCGGCGCGTGAGGCCCATTCGATGCTGGAGCCATGTCCAAAAACGTTGATAAATGCTTTGCGGCTCAGAAACCGAAACCAGAATTAAAAACGGAAGTAAAAATTGCAACCGTAGTCGAAACAAAGTTCCAAGATTCGCAACCGTAAGGGACATCGGAATTGCCATGACCAGAACGAACAAGAACAGTAGTACCGCAGGAACAAGACGCTGCCGAAATGCCCTGGAAATTCCAGGTATCCATCCAATGAGAAGAATGTAAAGGATCACCATCTCAATTGCCGCAAATGGCCTCAGCACACCCACACGCCCCTGCGTCTTGAACCACTCCCCGGGCAGTGGGGCAAGAAACGCCAACATAAGTCCTCGCGGTACATATCCAAGAACATCTACCATGCTGGTGAACTTTACGTTCGGATCGATAGCAGAGTGACCTCCCGCATTAGTAAATCCTCTTCGAAGTCCTGCGAGCATTCTTACGGGTAATTTTTTCTTCGCAGGGTGCCTCCCAGGGCTACTTCTAGGAGTAGGAGCCTGCCGGCTTTCGATAGATGGAGCAGGAACCAGCGCAGCAGTAGGTTTTGGCAATGATGGAGCCGGATTAGGAATGCTAGCAACTGCGACAGATTGCGGGGCAGTTGCTGTTGGCGCTGTTGATACAGAAACAGCACTCTGAACCATTAATGAAACCGGATCGTTCGATAAAGACGATGTGGCAACTGAGGAAGACACAACCGGTGGAATCTTCTCCGGATACGGTTTTGATACGGGGGAACCTTCGATCTTATTTTGCGAGGGGCTAAACCATGGGACCGCCACCCGCGCAACCCATTTGACCCACGGAGCAGGAATCTCTATCGATTGCACCTCCGGTGGTTGGGGCGGCCTCAATAGCTTGTTGAGATCTATACGGGAAGCTAAAACAACGCTAAGTGGGATACTAATTCCTACTGTAAGAATTCTTGAGAGATACGGAAAGGAACGGTGTTGAATAATGCGGAACACCCCAAAAACAGCCATCAGAAATGCAATAACAGCCAGGACGATACCAATATACTCACGGAAAAAATACAAAATGATAGTCAGAAATCCAAGATATCCAGTCAAGCTCTTCCAACCTGAAATTTCTAGCTGGGTGTCTAAAAGAAACAACAGCAATGCCAGCGAAACCAGCATCATCGCCAACAACAGAGGATCTTTTAAGGGTTGCGAACACCAAAAGATTAGAGAGGGCCAAAAAGCAAAGATCAGTACCCCAAGCCGTATCGCCTTAGAAGATGCATTGAGTACTTTCAGAATCACAATGGCTGATAACACCATCACGGTTCCATACCAAGCATTGAGGAAAGCAAGGTTAAGAGGATTCTCACCCAACCAACGATAGATCATTGCCACATACAGAACGAATGACCAGTTGCCGAAATTAATACTGGGAAAGGGCCCTACTCCTCTCCAATACTGCGCAAGACGTAAGCCGTAATTGTGGTATGCTTGTGCGTCATCCGCGAAAGCCCAGTAGCCTTCGCCTCCGTTATAGGCGCTTAAAATCGGCCAATTGTAAATCGAAGCGCTATAGAAAAGCGCGGCTAAAAGCACCTTTAATACATACGACCATAACAGCAGCATCCGGCACCACTCATCATCGGTAAAACGAGAACTCAACCGCCAGGTCAGACAACCTCCGAGAATCGCCAATATCCAAGGAACCCCTGCCGGATACCAGTAAGTCAAGGCCGCAAACGCTGTGACACCCACGAATATAGATAGAAAGATCCCTTCGGAACTCGTGCGAGCAGGCAACGACATTAGAGCCTTGCCATTTCGGTGGGGTTGTCGCATTTTGCCAAAGCGCACTGCAGATTTTGTCCTTCGGAATTCTTCTTGACTGGAAAAATGCCACCCACCTCTTGATAAACTTCCAAAGTGCGCCTGGCTGCTTTTTCCCAACTGAACTGCGCCATACGAAGCCGGGCTCGAGCAACTAAAGTGTGACGTAAATCCTCCGAAGACAACAGCCGTTTCAATCCCTCTGCAATCGAGTCAATGGAATAAGGGTCCACCAGAACTGCGCAATCGGCTACTACTTCAGCGGTCGCACTTAAGTTCGAAGTAACGATGGGAACACTGGATACCATCGCCTCCACGAGCGGTATGCCAAAACCTTCCGCCAATGAGCAGAATGCGAAGGCATCCGCCACTTGATAGGCCAAAGGAAGCTCTGCGTCAGAAAGATAACCCACGCGCCTCACTTGCGAATCCAAACCCAGGCGCAAGATAGTTTGCTCAACCGAGCCACCTGCCTGAAGAGGCCCAACCAACAGCAACCGCTGAATGCCCCCACCCAAACGGCAGACCTTGGCATAAGCTTCCAACAGCCGCACGAGATTCTTGTGGGGCCTGTCGGTTCCCACATAAAGCAAATATCGTTCTGATCCTAAATGGTATTTCCCACGAAACTCCTTAACGCGTCCGGAATCGATAGGCGCTGCGAACGTTTCTCCGGGCCCTTCATAGATCACCACCACTTTTTGCGCATTAAGCCACGGAAAGGTGGCTAAAAGCTGTGCTTTGGTTGCCAACGAAACAGCCAGAACCGATTTTGCCTTCGCCACCCCCATGGCGGTCGTCCGTGCCGAGTAAAACCGCTTGAGGTGTTTGTGGGACCGAAAATAGCCTTCCATGGTCAAATGGTTCAAGTCGTGTATCGTGACAATCGAGCGTGGGTGCGCGAAAATCGGAAGATCAAAATGCGGGTAGTGATACAAATCGGCTTGAGGCAACCAGCGCACCCGTGCCGGCATGCAAAGTTGTTGAATGGGCCCCATAAACGGACAGCGACTGACTACCACTTGGCTATTGGATAGCTCTTCCAAATGCTCTGCCCTGAGATAATCGCGCATCGCAGGAGAAGCCAGAACCGTGTAGTGGTTCTCTTGATCCGTGCGCAAAAGCCAGCTCAGAACGTGCCGCACATAGTTGCTGAGTCCATCGGATTGTTCACGAACACCACGCGCGTCAAAAATAATTCTCATAGGGTATAATTTTTACGGTCAGGCGTATTAAAAAAACCCGTTGGCCAGAACTACAAACCACCCCACAATCGGAATCGTCTCTGCTAATCCGGCAACCGCCAAAGGAATGAGTGCGGGTGCCTGAGCTTCTACCATTCTCTCAGGACTTCCCAAAAGAACAAGTGGAAAGGTCAGTGCTAGCCAACCTAAATGCGCCCACAAATGCATTTTAACATTCGAGGCGCATTTACCCTGAGCGAAGTCGTGGTTCGACTCCCGCTGGTCGCTCACCACGATCCTGAGCGGGCGGGAGCTCACTCAGGGTAAATGGAACCCACTCGTTCGAATGTTAAGATGTAATGTGGGTTCCATTTAGGCATGGCTCAAAAGAGTCCGGTAAAGTTGTTCATACTGATCGCGCACCCGATCGATGGCAAAACGCTCCTGAGCCAAAGACCGTGCCGCTTGACCTAAGCGCATCGCTTCTTCGGAATCCGATAGAAGCCGAATCAGTGCTGTGGATAGTTCTTCGCTTCTCTGTGGCTCAACCAGAAGACCCTGTCTGCCATCAGTAATCAAAGCGGTATTGCCCGGAATTCGGGTGGCGACAATGGCCACACCGCAGGCCATCGCTTCAAGAAGAGCGTTAGACATCCCCTCGGTGCTTGAAGGAAGGACAAAAACATCCGCTGCTAAAAAAAAGTCCTCAACGTTCTGAACGCGTCCCGCAAAATGGACTCGGCTTTCCAGATTCATGCGACTTGCCTGTTGTCGTAACGAATCCTCAACGCTCCGGAAAGTACCTCCATCGCCAACCAATATCAGATGCGCCTCGGGACAATGGCGCAGAACTCCAGGCCACGCATCCAGTAAAACCGAAAGGTTCTTCTCTGATGACAAGCGCCCCGCGTAGACTACCACCTTTGAATAATCGATGCCTAAGCGCAGACGTGCTGCCTGCTTGGACTTCATCTCAAAAGCGGCTTGACTGGGGATGAGAACTCCGTTGGGAATCTGAAGCAGGCAGGATGAAGCGACCTCTAATTGTAAAAATTCCTCCAAAGCAGCCTTGTTGATGGTGACGATTTTATCCACTCGGTGCAGGAGCAAGGCTCTAAGCCGGTAAAATGGAAGTTCTCTGAGCTGTCTGGACTCTCCGAACTGATCGGAAGTAGAGATTTTGACAACTACCGGTTTTTTTAAAATCAGCTTTGCGATGCCTGCAATCAATGCCGGAGCGTAGGACTGATGAGCATGGATGAGGTCATACTCTTTGCGGTTACGGATGAGCCAGCCCAGTGATTGAACCAGATAACTTAAAGAAACCAGCCAGCGAGACCTACCCCAAACGGGAAACCGCTCAACCCATGCTCCGTCGATTTCTTCCCGCCGCGGAAGGCGATCATAGTTGCGCGTCAGGACATAGACGCGATGACCGCGGGCGTACAAGGCTTGGGCCAATCGCCGGGCGGAGCGCTCAAGACCCCCTCCCATATCGGAAGCAGCATAAAACTTGCTCGCCAGCATGCAGATCCTAAGAACCGGAGCCTGTCCTGAACCCTGCCCACCCCGGTTATTGCGACTGGATGCGTCCTCTCTGAGCCTTGAACCTACCATCGGCTCATGCGTCTTCGGAAGAAGCCGCTTCAGCGCCAATGCATGGGGTATGATCGAGCCCTTGCGGGCTGCCAGGATCAACTCTCCGCGAAAAATGTAACGCATGGCTTCGATACGATAGTCCATCACGGATAAAAGTTGCTCCAAGCCACGGCGGGTGTAGTGCGAGATGTGCTCATCCGCATAGCCGCCCGGTGCCAACCGGTGATAGAACCACTCAATGGTCGGCCATGCCACGGTCGCATAGTCGGGAGTTCCCAAAATCAGCAATCCTCCTGGCTTTAAGATGCGATCCAGTTCGGTAAAGAGGACAGGATCTGCCGGCACATGTTCGATGACTTCCGAGCAAATGACGCAATCCACCGCATGATCTTGGAAGGGTAATCCAAAGATGGAACCCGTAACAACGGGGATTCCGTAACGCTTCATGTAGCGCATCTTTCCATGTCGTACGTCCAGCCCAATCACATCGTTGAGACTTTGAAGGATGATGCTCGATCCACACCCAACATCCAAGGTTCGCCCTGCGTTTCGTGCAAACGTCGTGATGATCCGATGGCGGCGTCGCTGCCACATCCGCTGCAGTGGTACTGCGCTGTAGAACGCACGCTCGTCATAGTCGGCTGATTCAATCGAGTTGCGCAGCCGCCACATCCGCAAAAATGTGTTCGCCAGATTGACCCCGACACGAAGGATGCGGGCCTGCGAGCTGCCTTCCTGGCGCGGAAAATAGGTGAAGGGCACCTCCTGGATGCGCCAGCCAGCCGCCTGCAGCCGCACGGCGATTTCCGGCAGGACATCGAAGTCGCGCCCGTTGAATGTGATGCCCTTGAGGGCCTCGGCGCGGTAGAGTCGAAAACCGCTGGAGATATCGCGGATATCCAGCGCGAGGCCCCACGTGAACACACGGTTCAGCACCCGGCTGAGCGCCTTGCGTAACAGCGGCATGTAGGCGACCCCACCCAGGGTGTAGCGCGAGGCGATCACGAGATCGGCCTGCTCCCGATGAGCCCAAAGCTTCGCGATGAACCGCGGCTCATGCGATAGGTCCGCATCCATGGTCAAGACGTAGCGTCCCCGCGCGGCCTCAAAACCCTCCTTCAGCGCGTTGCCGTATCCTAGCGTCGATTGCGCGATGGCGCGCCCGCCAGCGGCGGTCGTCACCGGCACCGTCGCATCGGTTGACCGGCCGTCCACCACAATGACCTCATGCGAGATGCTCAGACGCGCGGCCGCGCGGTGCAGGCTCGGCAGCAGCTCGCGCAGATTCTCGGCTTCGTTCCTCGCCGGAATCACAATGCTTAAATCAATGGTCATTAGCCAGTCCTGCTCCTCAGCAGTAAGCTCGTCAGCAATATGCAAAAACGACAAAAAACTCGCCTGAGATATTCATTCATGAGACTACCCTTTCCTTTCTTAGCTTTTACTTACTGCTGATTGCTGTGGAGCTGACGAGCTTGCGATTCAATAGCTGGCGCCGAAGTAGTAGAACGCGCCGGCGTGCGGTTCGTAGAACAACTGATCCCACTGTGCATAGATCCGATCAAAGCCCCGGTTGCCTTCCTCCACCGTCACCTGCAGCGGCCCGACCTCATGCGGGGACCAAATTCGGGCTTCGACCTCACCGTGCGATGTCACTTCCCCGACGAGCCGAAGCCCGAGGCCGCGGAGATCTTCCAGCACGCGATCACGTTCAGGAAACTCCGCCTTCACAAACTCCACGTAGTAATCAAAGTGCGCAACACCCAACCGTGCCGCCAGGCGGCTGGGGAGATAGTCATTGGTGAGCTGATGCAAATAGAGCAAGCGCGTGGAAGCCCCATCACCCACCGATGCCCCCAACCCCACGTAATACTCCATGACCACAGGGATTGCATGGTGGTGCGACAGGATCAGCACCTGCATCCGCGGATGGCCTAATGTCCGAAGGGCATAGCCGACCGCTTTCATCGATTGGTACGCCGGCGGAGGCCCTGCCGGTCCTGGCATGGGTCTCCAGGGGGTCGCCAACGGCAGCAAGGCGGCCACGCAGGCTAGGCTCGTAAATCCCTGCGCGAGATCCGGCCGCCGAATCCAGTGCGACAGCAGCCGCGGAACGGCTCGCATGGCCGCTAACGCCACCACCACGAACGCCGGCACCAGCAGGTGCAGGAAATTAAACGCGTGCGAGAGCCGCATGGCATAGGTCAACGCAGCAATCAGGAAGAAATAGGCGATAAAAAATCGGTCAAAGGGCCGTGTCTGCGAACGCCAGAGCAACAGCCACACGCCCGCAACAAATGCCACCACCGCAAAATGCGGTATCGCAGGAATCACGCTGTCCAACCCGTTCAGAAACATGCCCGGCCCGTAGGTAGGATGTAGGGCCACCTCAACCGCTCGCTTGTGGATGAGCCGTCCAAAGAGCGTCAGGTCGGTCGTCCAACCGACCCGCAGCAGCAACAGGACATTCGCTAGTATTGTGGCGCCGTACGTGCTCCATACCACGACATTCTTCCGGTCCCACCACCCCATCGCAGAGGCTCCGGCTGGTGCGAGACGTCCATCACCCTGGGCAATCGCCTGGGAGCAGGCTTGATGCAGGAGCAGCAGGACTGGTGCTAAATAAAAGAGCTCGCTGCCCGCGCACAACACCATCAAGAGACTCATCAGTGCCGACCACCACCATTGCTTCTTCACCACGTGCTGCACGTACCCATACAAGATAGCGACCTGGAGGAACGCCGCGACGTTCAACTGGTAGCCGGCCTTGGCAGAGTAGATGAGCAGCGCACTCCAGGACGCCATCGCCAGCACCACCAGAGCCGTTCCCTGCCCGCACAGCCGACGCACGAAGAAGTACAGCCACACGAGCGTCACCATGCTGAGGACCGCCCCGGCTTGGAACAGGTGCGCTTCCGTTACGGGCACCTGCAACAACCGAAATCCCCAGACCACCAGGTAAAAAAACACGGTGTCCACCAACCCGTGTACTGGCATGACCAACGACTTGAAGAAGTTCCGCTCCACATGATCGCTGAGATTCCACCACGGCAGCAGGTGCAGCCGGATGCCGGAAAATAGGTTGCCCATCTCATCGCTGCCCCAGAGCAGCCGATCGGTCCCGGCGAACCGCTGGATCGCCGCTGAGATGAGAAGCAGTCCCACAACGAACCACGTCACCACGCGCACCAACCGCCCGTCAAGCACCCCACCCTTCCATCGAAGCACCCCGCTCATGAGCCCAAAGGCGGCGAGCGATGTCAGGGCGAGGGTGAGGGAAAGATTCATGGCGCCACCTGCGCGGGGATCATGGTCATGTCCGCCGACCCCGCCATGGGGCCCTGGCTTAGACCGCGAGGGCCCCGCCGCCCGGTAGTGCGCAACGAAGCAGTGGACGGGATGTCGCCCCGCACGGGGAGTGATATTTCAGGCGCCGCGGATGTGCCCGCGGGGCTCCATGAGCAGCCGCCGCCGTTGGCATCGTGTGGAGGTGCGAGCGTCCGGTCGATGAACATCTGGTGCCACAACTCCAACATGAGAAGGTTCCAAAGGTGATGGTGCCAATTGGCACGACCGGAAACATGCTCCTCAATGAGCATCCGGATGGCCTCCGGACGCAAATATCCGCGGCTTTGCGACCGCTGGCTGAGCAACGTCTCTATTGCCAACTCCTTGAGTTCCCCGCGGAACCATCTGTCAATCGGCACCGCAAAACCCATCTTCTGACGATGGATAATGTCACGGGGTAAAATCCCGGCCATGGCCTTCTTGAGCAGATATTTCTTAACCCCGAAGCGTACTTTCATCTCAACAGGCAGCGATGCCACAAACTCCATGAGGGGATGATCCAAAAGCGGAGAGCGGGCTTCCAAGCTATGGGCCATGCTGGCAATATCCACTTTAACTAATAAGTCATCCGGCAGATATAAATTCACATCGACATCCAGTGCTGCTTCCACCCAGTTGGATGTATCCGAAACGGCAAAGTGTTGAAATAAAATCTCAAGCGCATCCTCTCCGGCAGTGGCCTCCTGGAATTCAGGCGTATAAAATCGCCCCTTTTCTGCATTCGAGAAATGGCCGATCCATCTTCCATATTCTTGCTCAGGAGAAGTTTCCATGAGCCTGCCCAGAAACCGCTTGGCGTGCTGAAGAATATGGCGCGGCGGAAGTGAACCCGGAATGAATTTTGCTGCCCCAACCAGGCCCTTTTGGGCCCAGCGGGGCAGTTGTTGGACCCGTGCGAGGATAGATAAGGCGAAATGTCGGCTATAGCCGGCAAAATTCTCATCCCCCGCATCGCCATTGAGCACCACCGTCACATGCTCACGGGCGAGCTTCGAGAGGTAGTACGTCGGCAAAGCAGAAGAATCCGCGTAGGGTTCGTTGTAATGCCAAACCAGTTGCGGCAGGATTTCGATGGCGTTGGGCTTGACCACGAATTCGTGGTGTTCTGTAGAAAAACGTTCAGCAATCTGTCTGGCGTATGGCAACTCATTGTATCGCTCTTCCTCAAATCCAATGGAAAACGTCTTAACCGGTTGCTCACTCATCTGGCTCATGAGGGCTACGATGCTGCTAGAATCCAGACCCCCGCTTAAAAAAGCTCCCAGCGGCACATCGCTGATCATCCGCAGACGGATGGCCTCACGAAGACGTTCACGCAATTCCTCGCATAGTGCTTTCTCGCTGCGGTGAATCTTAGGAGTGTAGCGAAGTTTCCAGTACCGTTCGATACGGGCAGGTTTTCCCGGTTCCAAAAGAAGGTAATGGGCCGGGGGCAACTTGCGCATACCGCGGAAGGCCGATAGCGGTGAGGGTACGTACTGGTAGGTCAGGTAGTGGTGGATCGCCAACGGGTCGGGCTCGGCGGGCACCTCCGGGTCGGCCAGGATCGCTTTGGGCTCCGAGGCGAACCGAAAGGCACGCGCGTCGTTATAGTAGAAGAGCGGCTTCTTGCCCACTCGGTCGCGGGCGAGGAAGAGACGTCTTGCGCGGGCATCCCAAATCGCGAAGGCGAACATCCCTCGCAATCGCCCAAGACACGCTACGCCATACGCCTGGTAGAGATGCACCACAACCTCGGTGTCGGTCCGCGAGCGGAAGCAGTAGCCCTTCGTGATGAGCTCCGCGCGTAGCTCCTGGAAGTTGTAGATCTCGCCATTGAAAACAATCCACGCCATGCCATCGGCGCTGACCATCGGCATATGGCCCTGTGGGGAAAGATCGATGATCGCAAGCCTGCGGGAGGCCAACCCGATCGGGCCTTGTGTCCAAATGCCCCCATCATCCGGACCCCGGTGTACGAGGGTATCAATCATGCGGCGCAATAACCCTGCATCGACAGGACAAGTCCTATCGTGATTTAAACGACCTGCGATTCCACACATTAAAGATGCAATCCCTTCGGCTCTTTTTAGAGCTAGCTTACGGGTGCTATTTCAAGGGTTTCTTTGGCTTCTTCCTTCTGAGCCGCTAAAGAAGATTGTGGTACTTTCCGACGCAGTGCTAGCCAGGAGAGTCCATAGAGCGCCATGACAACCCACCCTAGCCCATTGATCCCTGTTACATAGGAAAGCGATTCGAGAAGTCCGCCGAAGACCGCACCTAAAAGATTTGACGCAAGGGCACCGGGAATATCAGAAGTGGAGCGTAACGAGGTTGCAAAAATAATCCCCGCACAGAAAACGGGTGTCGATTGCAGGAGTCCAGCGACCAGGCCACGCCAAACAGGAGAAAGACTAAGCAGTATTTGTTGCGGGATCAGGACCAAAAGCACGGATGCCAGCAGTCCTATATAGTACGGTGTCAGACTCACAATAGGCCGGCGCTGAACATACCAGTTTGCCGCCAATATCATGATCAGAAACGCCGAGATCACAACCGTATTCACAAACCAGGTCGTGCCGAATAAAAGCGCAAATCGGCTCACCCCCTGGAACTGCAACAGCAAAAACGCCGCACCAAGGAAAAAGAAATGCGGGTTTATCGATTTCACGGCAACCCCAGTTCCCCGCAGCAACAAAAGAACCACGGCTACCACAAAAAGTGACATCCACCAGTGCAACGATGGCACTTTGGGTTCCTTTAAATAGAGGTAGGGCCAGTCATCCGTCGCCATCCTAACGGAAGCATCGCTAGCAGGGGCAGAGCTGCGCTCAACCAGATCGGGATTACGCGCCAGCGCTTGCCGAATGCGTTGCTGGGAACCAACCACCAAAGAAAACGGATCCACGTAAAGCGGCTCTTGCCCGAAGACCGACTCTAACGTTTTTGCCAAGCGGGCCTGCAGCCACGGCTCCATACTGACGAACGACAACACCAGAACCCCCTCCGGCTTAAACAACCGCTTGGCCTCTTTAAGGCTTTCGCGGGTGTATACGTAGTGATCCAGCCGGACGTTGGTGTATCCAGATAAAAGCGTGTGAGAGTCCAGGCGTGCAAATACGATAAGGTCATAAGTTCCTTGCGCCTTCTTAAAGTAGGCGCGCGCGTCATCCAGAATCGTAGTCACGTGTTCCGACTGGTAAGGATGTTCCGGATGCAACTTGCGACCTAAGGAGAGAATCACCGGGTCGATGTCCACTGCATCTACACTCTGTGCTCCGAAACGTACAGCTTCTGCAGCATCGTTTCCGGCACCGGCACCCACGATGAGTACCCGCTGCGGCTCTGGCACAAATTGGTACGGAATACGATGGTGCACCATCCGCTGCCGGGTATCTTCGATTGTCTGGTAGAACGTGTTGTTCACATCGATATGGTAGAAGTGTCCTGCTTCTCCCATACGCGGGGTAAGAACGAGCTTCTGATAGGGAGACCAGAAGGTTTTTCCCTGCTGGCTGGGGTATAAGAGCACAGCAGCCAGCAAGGCTACGAGCCCCAACCCACCCCAGAAAGCTTGTGCCTTGGATCGAACAAGGTACAGCATGATCAACACCGGCAAACCAAACCACACAAGGGGTGGCAACCAAAGGAAGGACACTACCGCATACAGCCACACGCCAATGAGGCTGCCGGCGATGTTGACGGAATAGCTGGGAATAGGTTTTCCTTGGGAGATTAACCGGGCAACGATCTGTCCCACAGGGATAAACGGCAACAATACCAAGAGGAAAGTCAGCGCAATCAGGCTAAAGCCTAGAACATGCAACAACGAGTTGGTGGCAAACGCCCCCCAGTAAATCAAGTCCCGCTGTGGAGCAATCAATGCTGCTGCACGCCTTAGAGAAAACGGCCCAAGAAAAGCGTCAAATTGCACGAACACGGCAAGTACTAAAAGAGGTGCCAAAAGCCACAACAGAGAAATGCGCCGGCGCGAAAGAGCGGCCCCCAGGCCAAATCCGAAAAAGCAGGCCAAAAGGGCTAGGTTTTTAAAATAGGCAAACACGCGGATTTCCACCGAAATCCAACGGATCAGTACTACCTCGAGGAATAGCCCAGCAATGCTGACTAAGAATAGAGCCCGCATCGGATGAGCAAATAGTGCGGCATTGGGAATCTCAAAAAGACTAACCAGCCGCTGCAGCAATGCTTGGGAGCGTCTTAGCCAAATGGCAGCCGCAATCAGAAATAAGCCCAGAAAAGGGGCTATCCGACTAAAACGGGCAATGGTTTGCGGGTTATACGTCATGGTTCCGCCGTAGCCGACGTAGCGCTCAAGGAAACTATGAAGATCAATCATCCCTACGGCGATCAGTCCTACCCCTATTGCTAAAGCCAGCCACAAACCCACCCTGCCCAACCATCTTCCCATTATTTTTCCTCCCCGATTACGTAAGTGCCTTCAGTGATTGGGTCCAAGGGCATCTTTTGCTTCGCTAGGTCAACCTCATCGCTCTGATAGCACTGAAGATAACGCTCCACCATTGCATCCATCGTATAGTGCGTTTCCACGGTTTGACGAGCGGCAAGGCCCATTCGATGTCGCTTTTCCGGATCCGCCAATAATTCTAATAAGCGCTCTGAAAGCGCATTCGGATCCCCCGGTGCTACCAGATACCCATTGCCCCCTTGCTGAATGACTTCCGGTATGCCGCCGACTGTCGTTGCCACACAGGCAAGCCCTGTAGCCATCGCCTGCAGCAGGGCATTCGGCAAACCCTCCGATCGTGATGGCAAGACGAAAATACCGCTGCGCTGAAGATAGGGTAAAACGTCCTGCACCTGCCCCATGAATTCAACGCCGACTAAATTCAGTTCTCGAATTTGTTTCTGGAGCTGTTCTCGTGCAGGACCATCGCCTAAAATCACAAGTTTAGCTTCAGGTACCTGATCGATCACTAAACGCCAAGCCGAAAGCAATGTATCAATTCCCTTCTCTGGACTGAGGCGTGCCACACAAACCACCTGGGAAGAATTTAGGCTGTGACCCAAGGAAAAGTGACTGGCGTCCACACCCGTAGGAATCTGCTCGATGCGCAGCGGATCTATGCCCAATCCAATTACCTCCTGGCGCATCGGCTGACTCATCACAATAAATCGGTCCAGCTTCCTTAAAATAGGTCCTACCCAGCGATCCAGCCGAAGCCGCCTCAGACGGCTTAAGTCTCCGGCAGGCCCACCCCCTCCAAGACGGATGATAACCCTCGATTTCAGAAATGGCCGCAATAGACTGCACACGAGGGCATCCAGATAAACATAATAGGCCTGGATCACATCGAAACGGCTGCGATGCCTGAGCAGAAAAAAAGACAGCGACACTATATAAGAGGCGGCAAAAAGAATACCCCTGCCCCAACCTAATAATTGGCGATGAACGCGAACGCCATCGATGACTTCATTGGTAGCTACCCCTTTAAAGCGAAGGGTAACCACATCAACGGTATGCCCGAGCTTTACCAGAGCGCGCCCAAGATCTAGGGCACTTCGCTCCGTTCCTCCTACGATGGGATGGAAGACCATGATGCTCATCAAAATGCGCATCGTTCACACCTTGCAAGCCGTAATGAGCAAAGAACCGGCTATTTCTCTAAGAATGGGGGCGGATTCCAAAAATGCTCCCAATCTTCGCACGGCAGGAATAAAGGAGGCGGGTGTGGCCGGATGCAGAAAATCAAAAGGGATTACTTGCACTTCGGAGAATGAAGCTTGCCGAAGGATCCGCCTCAGCCACCAGCGCACAAAAGCCGTTTCACTTGGTGTGTCTCCCAGCCAACGCTTCAAAAACGGGATGTTTTTCTGAAAAAAGATCTGCGGGTTAAGCATATTGGGCTCGCTAAAAACGATCCGTCCCCCTTTCTTGATGACCCGCGCAAACTCCGGAAGCGCAGTTGCCAGGTTCAGGTGATGGAGAACGGATACGCCAAGCACCACATCCACACAATGACTCGGAAGCGGAAGATGTGCGGCATCCGCCACGAAACATTTAAGCGGGTTATCCGGCCATTTTTCTCTCGCTTTAGACAAAAGTTCCAAGGAAATATCCATCGCGATGACCTCAGCCCCCGAGCCTACTAAAGCTTCCGTAAATACCCCCGTACCGCAGCCGATTTCCAGAACCCGATGGCCCTGTACGAACCGCCCATGATCTCTCAGCAGAGTTTTACGGCGGCTGGCCCGCAATCTTCCAGCAGGGCTTTGCCACCCCCAAACTTCTTCTGCCTTGTGCGCGATCCAACGGCCGTGTTCAATTTCCTGTACGGTAGTGGATTTCCCCATCAGATGAATTTTAATTTAACTAATGCACTACGGCACATCCGCAGCATGATCCAAGCATTACGGAAGCGTTTTGTCATTTTCGTTTCGCCATAGCGCCGCTCCATGTAATGCACGGGAAGGTCTACGATTTTCAGATGCAGCCGTGCCGCACCGAACAAAAGTTCATAGTCTCCCCAGCGATCGGTAACCCCCCAAGTTCCGTGAAAGCGTGCCAGCCGTTCATAATCCCGGCGCCAGAGTGCCTTTGTACCGCAGAGGGTGTCTTTAATCCGCTGGCCCAGCAGGAACGTGAATGCCCAGCCGAAAAAAGTGTTGCCTAAAATGTTAAGCCCTCGCATCGCTTGCCCTTCCATGGGATAAACCATGCGCGAGCCATTGATAAATTCTCCGCACCCTTCGATCAGGGCCCGATAAAAATAAGGCAGCTCCTCGGGTATGGTTGTCAAATCCGCGTCAAGAATCATGAGGATTTCGCCTTCTGCCGCATTAAAACCTTTCCAGACATTGAGTGCTTTACAGATTCCCGGTCCTTCAACGAGCTTGATCCGCCGCTGGGGGTAAGCCACCTGGCAGCGTCGAACTTCTTCCGCAGTCCCATCGGTGGAACGATCGTCACAGAAAATGATCTCCGTTCCCGCTCCCATTTCCGGAATGCGCTGCACTGCCGCTTCGATATTGTCGGATTCATTCTTACAAGGTACGATGACCGAAACGGTGGCATCGGAGACGGCTTCTTTAACCTGCGGGCGCGCGATGACCACGTAGAGAAAACAAAGGCGACGGAAAAAGGGCAGCCTTGCCAGGACGCGGTTTAAAAGGAAAGATAAACCCGGTATCCCCACCGGCAGCAGAAACAACCCGTATGTCTTGACCGTCTCAAAACCGCTTAATGCCAGTAGGTTTTGAATGTCTTCTGCGGATAGCCAGTTAGGTACTGGCTCTGGGACTTTCCAGCCCACTTTTTCGGCGAATTTTATCAGCGGCTGCCATAAGTAGCTGTAGCCGAACACAAGCACGCGCGAATGTGGACGGCAGAGTTCTCGAAGTTTCAGGAAAGCCGCTTGCACGTCGACGATATTGTGAACTCCGCTGACCAAAACGTAGTCGAAAATCTCTTGAAGGCAAAGTTGCTCCGGGTCTTGCCGCTCAAACCGAAAGGCAGGACGTAGCTTGGAAGCCACCTCCACCATCCGGGAACTGACGTCAATTCCCACTCCATAAGAAGGCTGCATCGCCTCAAGGAGAAAACCCGTTTGACACCCTACTTGAAGTACCCGGCGATTCGGCTCAACGGCAAAGCGCAGAAACTCAGTCACCTTCTCATAATAATAGGCATTTTGAGAAAACCATTTCTCGCGCTGCTCAGCGAGACGATCATAGTGCTCCCGCACCGCCTCGCGCTGGCCCTGCAGAAAGGGAGTTGCCCAATCCATCTGCCCTGCTGAATGTTCGGAAACAGGCACGCTTGTGAGCGGGCTCATCCAGAAACTTCCTGCTGAGTAGATCCCCATGGGTTAAATCCCGCGGCAATCACCAGTGCGGATAAAACCATCCAGGGAAAGGCCTGATAGATATGACGCCATGGCTCTAAAATTCCTCTATCATAAAGGAATGCGATGGGAAGCAAGAGTGCTGCAAATGTCAGTGGAATCCAGCGAAGCGGCCTGCGCCAAGCAGCAACCAACAGTCCGGCTAATCCCAAAATTTGAAAGCACCAGTCGGCCCAATTCAAAGAGATTCCGATTCGGCGTGCAACCGCCCGGTGAAAAGCCACCAGCTCCATATGCCGAACCATTTTCCAAAACCCGCGCACAGTCCCTGTAAAGACCTCTGGCAGCGTGTGCAATTGAAACAAATACTCCCGATAAGACAAAGGCGGCCCTTGTCCTGTGTCCTTCCAGGCTTCGATTAGACTAGGAAAACCCTGATTTCCTGCAAATTCCGCATTCGCCAGCCA
>JACPAW010000157.1 GCA_016180605.1 Candidatus Omnitrophota bacterium
GGGTGGTAGCAGTAAAACGGTACGGGGCTATTGGCTTTCTCGCAAGCTTGCAGGATAGTCGTTCCTTGCGGAACGGTCACTGTTTTGCCGTCAATGGTTAAAGTAATCTGCTTGGGTGGACTAGGCAGCATGAACGTTTCCCACGGCTATGTGGAACTCTCCGCCCCAGCAGATCGAGCATCGGGGCGGATCCGCCCCTGGCTTTCCCACATGGGCGGAAAATTCCTCCCGAAACTTCGTGATATAGCTCTGGACGGGCCAAGCAGCTGCATCCGCAAAGACGCAAATCGTGCGGCCTTCCATGTTGCTGGAAATTCCAAGCAAAATATCCAAATCTTTCGGCCTGCCTTCGCCGCGATAGATCCGATCCACGATTTTGAAGATCCATCCTGTCCCTTCCCGGCAAGGCGAGCATTGGCCGCAGGATTCATGCGCGAAAAACTTCGAGGCGTACCAGAGCGCTTCGACCATGCAGGTGGTATCATCCATCACGATCACACCGGCGGATCCTGCCATAGTACCTGCCGCAAGCAACGAATCAAAGTCCATGCGCACATCGATCTCATCAGCCCGGAGAATTTTTGCGGAGATGCCGCCCGGAATGACTGCCTTCAGATTTCTTCCCTCCGGCACCCCGGCTGCTTCGATAAGCTCCCGCAGGGTGATTCCGTGCGATGCTTCGTAGAGGCCGGGTTTCTTCACATGGCCGCTTATAGAAAATAAACGAGTCCCCCCCGTTTTTCCAAAACCAAGCTTCGCGAACCAGTCGCCTCCTCGCTGGATAATCGAAGGGACACAGGAAAGGGTCTCGACATTATTAATCACCGTCGGCGATGCAAACAGCCCAGCGATTGCAGGAAACGGCGGCTTAAGGCGAGGAAAGCCCTTTTTGCCCTCCAGCGATTCCAAGAGGGCTGTTTCCTCTCCACAGATGTAAGCACCCGCGCCCCGATGCACCACGATTTCCAAACCATGATCCGTGTTAAAAATTCGCTTTCCTAAGAATCCATAGCGAGAAGCTTCTTCCACCGCTTTTTCCAGAATGTTCGCCGGTGTGGCGTATTCGCCGCGGATGTAAATATAGGCTTTGCGGCAACCTGTGGCAAAGGAAGCGATGACCATCCCCTCCAGAAGCCGGTGGGGATCCAGAGTAATCAGATAGCGATCCTTGATCGTCCCGGGCTCTCCTTCATCCGCATTGACCACCAGAAATTTCGGCTTTGTGCTTTCCTTGGGGATAAAACTCCATTTCTTGCCTGTAGGATACCCGGCCCCCCCTAATCCGCGCAGATTCGAGGCCGAAACTTGCGCAATCACTTGATCCGGCGTCATCTGGGTTAAGGCCTTTCGAGCAGCCTGGTAGCCCTCATCGCGAATGTAGGTTTCAATCGAGGAAGATTGGGCAACCGTAAAGCGCCGGGCAAGCACAGGCTCAGTGAGTCCTACCACTCCTTGGTAAGAAACCGGAAGGCCTGGCAGCGATTCCGGGGTATCGCACAAACGCTCCGTCAGTCCAGGAATGAGTGGACCCACATAGGTGTCGTTGATCTGAGCAACGGGGGCACTCTCGCAGGCACAGAGGCATTCCACTGCCGATAACGTGAAACGTCCATCGGGTGTCGTTTGGCCAGGTTGGATGCCCAGACGCTGCGAGAGTTCTTGCAGATGCTGCCTGCCTTGCCGCAAGGCGCAAGCGATGCCGTCACAAACCTGAATGTGGTATTTTCCAACCGGCTGCTTGTGGAAAAGGGTGTAGAACGTGACCACTTCATGGACATGGGAAGGAGCTACCTGGAGAAATTTTCCCACCCACTCTTCCGCCTCGCTGCCGATGAATCCCAAATGCTCTTGGATTAAGCGTAACAAAGGCAGCATCGCGGCTCGCTTTTGCTCATAGCGCGCGAGAATTGCCTCCGCTTCTGATCGCAACTCGTCTAATTTGAGCTGACTCATTCCAACTTCCTACTTCCGACTTCTAACTTCCTACACATTATCCGGCCCGTCTCTGTGTGCTGTGTGCTCATTGCTGTGTGCTACAGTTACCGGTCCAACTCTCCACCGATCATATTCACGGAACCGAAAGTAGGAACGATGTCCGCCACAAGATCCCCCGCAATCAATTCAGGAAGAGCGGCCATGATCGCAAAACAAGGCGGGCGCACGCGGACGCGGTACGGGCGATCGGAGCCATCGCTGACCACATAGAATCCAAGCTCCCCGTTGGCTCCCTCCACGGCGCTGTAGTATTCGCTAGCAGGAGGACGGATGGATGTTGCCGTAGATGTCTTCCTTGGCCGGTAGTACGGCGCGTCGTTCATCGGCGTTGACCGCATCGTGATAACCACGCGTGGAACCCTCTAATGTAGGATCCAGCTGCACACGGGCTTGCTTAAAACCAGCGACTCGACCCATCTTGGCCTCATCGACCATCACATCCGCCGGCAGCAGGCGCCCTTCGAAGTCTACATTCAATGGCCCTTCGGGAATCTTGGCGAGCGCTTGCTCAATGAGGCGCATGCTCTGCTCCATCTCTTCCATGCGCACCAAATAGCGGTCGTAATTATCCCCATGCTGCCCGGTAGGGATGTCAAACGACAACCGGTCATAAACAAAGTAAGGCTGGCTCTTTCGAGTATCGAGTGCCACACCGGATCCCCGCAGAAAAGGCCCAGTGAAGGCGTACTGAATGGCGCGCTCCTTGGAAATCACACCGGTTCCCTGCATGCGATCCACGAAGATCCGGTTGCGGGTTAAGAGCGTGTCGCATTCCAAAAGCACTTCCCGAACCTTTTGCATCGCAGCCAGAGTCCTTTCGGAAAAACCTTCCGGTAAATCAGCCTTCAGCCCGCCCACGCGGCCATAAGAGATCGTCAAGCGGGCACCCGTAACCAATTCGATAAGCTCCCATAACCATTCCCGCGCCTTGATCATGTAAAGAAAAACCGTAAACGCCCCCAACTCCATGGCGGAGGCGCCAATGCAGGTCAGATGGTCGGTAACCCGGGATAGCTCACTCATGATGACCCGGATGTATTGGCACCGTTCCGTCACCTCGATTCCCAGAAGGCGCTCTACGGCCAAGCAATATCCGAAATTATTGATCAGCGGCGAAACATAATTCAGTCGATCGGTATAAGGAATGACGTTGTTGTAAGGTCCGCGTTCGCTTTCTTTTTCAAAGGCGCGATGCAGATAGCCGATTTCCACATCTGACTTCACGACCCGTTCCCCATCGAGTTCTACAATGAGCTGGACGATGCCATGCATGGCAGGATGCGATGGCCCCAAGTTGAGAAACATGTGCTTCGTCTCAAACTGGGGCGTGGGGCGTGGGGCGTGGGGCGTGGAAAATTCTGTAGTTTTCACCATGTTTTATCTCTACGCTTATATTTTTTCATATCCCCCGGCCCCCGTCCCATGCCCCCTGCCCCTAATTGAGGGGGCCGATGATCGGCTGTCGCTTGCGCACCGGGTAATCTTTCCGCAGGGGGTGGCCTTCGAAAGATTCATACATCAGGATCCGGCGCAGATTAGGATGCCCGTTGAAGGTGATTCCAAATAGGTCCCAGACTTCACGCTCAAACCAATTCGCCGAGGCCCATAACTGGGTCAAAGACGCCAAGCTTAGATCCGCCACGTTCAAAGGAACCTTGAGTCGAAGCCGGTGATTGTGCTCTGAAGAGTAAAAATGATACACCACTTCGAAGCGAAACTCATCGTTGGAAACACCCCGCTGCCATGGATTGGCAGAGGGTTTGGGCTTCATAAAATACGGAAGAGGAGAAGGTGTTTTCAAGGTAGGCGCACTGCTCAAAGTCCGTCCGAATTTCAGATAGTCGACGGCGGTTAAGTCCATTAAGAAATCAAACCGCATGTGCGGGTCATCCCGTAGAAACTCGGCAATCAAAAGCAATCCCGCCCGATCGATCACCACCGTCTCCTGGCCAAGAGAATGGTGCGTGAGCAGCACCTGTTGCGAAAAACGCTGCTGGATCGTTTCCGTAAGTCTCAGAGTCATGCTGACTATACTCTAAAGGTGGGCTTCAGGGCGGTGTGGCAATCCGACTTCCTGAGGTCTAGCAGAAAATAGGACAGCTGCCGGAGCTTTTTCTCCTTGGGCGATCTTTTCCTGCAATTTCATAAGACCATCGAGGACATTTTCAGGACGTGGAGGGCAGCCAGGGATGTAAACATCAACCGGAATAATGGTGTCGATGCCCATGACGGTTGCATAATTGTCATAAAACCCGCCCGTACAGGTGCACACCCCGAATGCCACCACCCACTTCGGTTCGGTCATCTGATCGTAGACGCGTTTAAGAACAGGAGCCAACTTATGGCTGATGGTCCCCACAACGAAAAGGACATCCGCCTGGCGAGGAGAAAACCGCGGAAAGCCAGCGCCAAAGCGGTCCATATCGTAATGAGAGGTAGCCGTGGCCATGTACTCCATACCGCAACAAGCGGTGACGAAGGGGTACTGGAAGATTGAGAATTTTCGCGCCCAGCCAAGAGCCGCGTCGATTCGCGTCGTCATCCAGTTCAGTTTCGCAACGTCCGGAGAGTCAGCCATTTGCCCGTTCAGAAGTCAGAGAACAGAAGACAGAAGACAGATTGTCAGAAGTTAGATTAAATCTGACCTCTGTTTTCTGACCTCTGACTTCTGATTTCTGACTTCTGATTTCTGACTTCTGAACCCTATTTGAACTCCAACGCACCCTTCTTCCAGGCATAGACGAAACCGGCCACAACGACTAACAAGAAGAAGAGCATTTCCAGCAAACCAAACCAACCCAACTCTCTTATCAGCACGGCCCAAGGAAAAAGAAAGACCAGCTCCACATCGAAGATGACAAAGAGCATGGCCACGACATAGAAATGAACCGGAAGGCGTCCAGCAGGCAGACTAATCGGTGGAACACCGCACTCAAAGGGTTGCGTCTTAACTAGGTTAGGGCGTTTCGGTCCCCAAAGGGAGTTGGCGCACAACAGGATCACCGCCACCCCGGAGGCGAAAGCGGCAAAGATAAGAATGCTGGCGTATTCCATCCTGACGGGTTCCGTGGAAACGCGGGTTTAAGAGCGGCTGCGGTCCATTCCCGAGCTGTCAGCCCATTGAGCTACAAATCAGACTCAATAATATAGCATTGCAGCACGGGAGGTGTCTACTGGACGCAGGCTAATGCAGGTTTACTTGTTGTAATCAAGCCCTCGCTCAAGGAACTGCTCATCCATCCGCTGAGGCCTAAAATAGCTGCGGACGAATGTCTTGAGGGGTTCCACGTCGAATTGGCGGCAGCTGTAAATGTCGATCGAAATGAATTCCTTTGGGGTCAACGTGTGAATTTGAATGCCGCTTTCAACCAATGGGATCCACCCGCTCAGACCCGCCTTGTCGGGATAGCGCTTTCCATCTGTGCGGAAAATAAACGGCGGCGACTGCGGCTCCACCTTAAGAACAGAAACCACCTGCTCGAGGAACTGATAACACAATCCCAAATCATCGCAGGCTCCCTTTTTGCAATCATACAAGTCCAACAGCAACTGGTAACCAAAGGGTGCTGCGCGTTTTGTTTTGGCCGTATCGGTCACGGCCTGTACTTCACACACCGGGGCGTGCGGCATACCACCTCCATCGATCCTGCGCATGACCGCTCAAAAGACGCGACACCCCGACGGTCATGCGTCGGGGTGCAATAGGATACCATTCAGTCCGTTGTCGCCAAGCTTCATCGCAAGCGTTCATACTCTCGATGATTGGCATACTATATCAAGCCCATGGAAAGTCAAGCATATTTAGCAGCATGCGAGTCGACACTATTAGGAACGCCTCCTCGGTGCCTGCCTCCTGGGAGGCGTTCCTAATAGTAACGCCTCTTTAATTTCGCGACGCAGTAGCTCCAAGGGAAGCCCGATGACGTTGCTTCGCGAGCCTTCGATACCGGCGATCAGATCCCCACGGTCTGCTTGCAACGCATAGCCACCTGCCTTATCCAAAGGAGAGCAGCGTTGAAAAAGTTTTTTTATCGTGGAATCGCTTAAAGAATGAAACGTCACCCGGCTGCGGTCAAAGCTGGCTCGGGAGCCTCTGGTTGCCACATCTAAGAGACAAAGCCCCGTGTAGACCCAATGACTGCGTCCGCTTAAGGCACGCATCAACTGCCACGCTTGCTTCATATTGCGTGGTTTGCCAATCACCCGGCCTTGAAACCATAGAAAAGTATCCGCCCCAATCACCCACCCGCAAGCGCCATTCGGAAGAATCGCCTTTTTTGCTTTTCCAATGGCATTGCGCATGGCGTTAACCTCAGGCGACTGCGAAGAACGAATGGTTTCCCGGTGTGTGGAGCGTACGATTTTGAAGGAAAGTCCCAGCTCTTTTAAGAGCCAGCGACGACGCGGGGATTGTGAGGCAAGATACAGCATGGTTTGAGAGCCTTCGTATTGAAACGCATTACTCGATCCTGCAACTCTTCGATGGTCTGCGCTCGATTCACGTCATCCCGGAAATCAGCGACACCGGGCAGCTCCTTAAAATACCAGGACAATACCCGACGCAGATGTCCCACGGGCCGGTATTCATACTGCATCTGAAGAGCAATGTGGCGAAGGGCCATTTGCTTTCGCTCTTCTATATCTGGAGGTGGAGGAATCGGTTGGCCGTTGAGTGCGGCTTCGATCTGGCGGTAAATCCAGGGGTTTCCCAATGCTCCTCGCGCAATCATCACCGCATCGCAGCCGGAAATATGCTTCAGCCGTAACGCACTGACCCCATCGACCACGTCCCCGTTGCCAATCACCGGGATGGAAACCGCCTCTTTAACCTTTCGAATGGCTTCGTAATTGGCAACACCGGTGTAACCTTGCTCGCGTGTCCTGCCATGGATGGCAATGGCATCTACCCCGCACTCCTGGGCGATTCTTGCAATGGCAATCGCTTCCTTTCCGCTGGGATCGCTGAAGCCTAAGCGCATCTTGACGGTCACCGGAATACGCTTGATGGCACGCACGACGCGGGAAAAAATGCTTTTTGCACTTTCCGGCTCCCGCAGCAGCATCGATCCCCCACCCTTGCAGACCACCTTGGGCACGGGACAGCCAAGATTCAAATCCACCAAATCAAAACCCATTTCCTCAACACAATTCGCAGCCTCCGCTAAAACAGCCGGGTCATAGCCGACAAGCTGTGCCCCGATGGGGCGGTCCTCGGCAACGACGCGCATCATCTCCAAGGTCTGCGGCACGCGGCGAACGAGGGCATCGGCGGAAACCATCTCCAAGTAAGCAAACCGCATGCCCTGCGAGCGTCCTACCAAGCGAAAAGGAATATCCGAGCAGTTCGCCATGGGCGACTGGACCACGCCAGGAAGAAGAAACTCTTTAAGGTAAATAGGGTCGGCCATAGAAATCTGCTATGATATTAAACTCTCTATGTTAGCTTCCGATATCCCCTCACTCAAGCTTCAAAAGCGCAGCAGCCTATGGCGCTTCCTAGGCCACGTCCGGCCTTACCGGGTGCTGATTCTCGTGGCCGTGGCCTGTGGCATCGTCCGCTACCTTATTCCCCTGGCTTTACCCTGGGCCGTCAAAATCCTAGTCGATGATTTCCTTCTGAAAAGCGGTCCAGCCGGCATTCCCCCTAAAGTGCATCTGCTGATGGCCGGACTCTGCGCCATCTATCTGCTTTATGCCATCACCAGCTTCTGGCGCTCCTACTTAGCAGGACTGACCGGCCACCGCGTCATTTTCGATCTTCGGCAAGCTCTTTATCTGCACGTACAGCGCATGAGCTTAAGCTTCTTTGACCGGCAAAAAATCGGAGCCGTCGTTTCCCGCATGACAACGGATATCGCATCGGCTCAAAACTTCGTAGGAGCGGCCTTTGTCAACACGGTCATGGATTTGGCGTGTGTGGGGGTCATTCTGGTTCTTCTCTTTATGGTCCATGCCCGGTTGGCCTTCGTTTCCCTATCGGTAATCCCGCTGTATGGTTTCGTCAGCTATCAGCTGCAAAAGCGAATCCGCGAAAAAAGCCGCGCGATCCACCATCAGCTTCAGGAAATCTCCGGAGACCTGCATGAACAGTTTGCCGGCATCTCCACGATTCAAGCCTTCACCCAAGAAGCCTCCGAAGCGAGGGAGTTTCGCGCGCAAAGCGAAGAGTACTTCAACACCGTCATGGGCAACGTCAAGCTGCAATCCATTGCTCTCGGATCCACAGGGTTTCTGACGGCATTAGGACCGATCCTGGTATTATGGATCGGGGCTGCCGAGGTCTGGTCGGGAAAACTGACCATGGGTACGTGGATGGCTTTTTATGGTTACTTAGGCCTTCTTTACCAGCCGATCCAACGTTTAACCGAACTGAACCTCATCTTGGCAAACAGTCTGGCTGCAATGGATCGGATTTTTGAAGTCTTCGACACGTATCCCGAAGTCCGGGAGCATCCCACAGCCAAAGATCTGATCGTTAAGCACGGTTCAATCCACTTTGAAAATGTCTGCTTTCAGTATAACGGTGGAGAAGCGATTTTATCAGACCTTAATTTAAGAATTGCTGCCGGCACCACACTGGCACTAGTTGGACCCAGTGGTGCTGGAAAATCCACACTCATCAAGCTGTTGCTGCGCCACTATGAGGTATCCAGCGGCCGTGTCACAATCGAGGGGGTGAACATCCGCGATGTGACACTACAGTCTTTGCGCATGCAGCTGGCCCTGGTTTCTCAAGAACCCATTTTATTCAGCGGTACAGTCGCCGAAAACTTGCGCTATGGCAAGCCCGATGCCACCGATAGCCAATTGCGGCAAGCCGCATGCTTGGCCTTTGCGGAAACGTTCATCGACCAACTGGAACGAGGCTTCGAAACGCCAATCGGCGAGCGAGGCGTTCGGCTCTCAGGTGGTCAGAGGCAGCGTCTAGCCATCGCGCGTGCGTTTTTGAAAGATGCTCCCATTGTCCTATTGGATGAGCCCACCTCAGCGCTGGATGCGGAATCGGAAGAGCTCATCAAGCAAGCGCTGCAGCGGCTCTTGGAAAAACGCACGGCCCTGATCATCGCGCATCGGCTCTCTACCATCGAGCATGCAGACTTGGTGGTAGTCCTGGATCAAGGACAAATTATCGAGCAAGGCCGGCATGAAGAACTGCTTCAGAAATCAGGAGGGCTTTACCGCCGTTATGCCGAACGCCAATTTTTGGCCCGCTTGCTGGAGTAATTTGACAGCCAACGAATTGACCCTTAAGATACGCCTATGTGGATCAAGATTGCTTTGGTAAGCGCTATCTGTTTGCTAGTGAATATTCCGCTTGGGATCTTAAGAGAGCGCAGCCGTAAGTTTTCCCTGGCCTGGATCTTTTGGGTGCACGCCTCCATTCCCTTGATCATTGCACTTCGAATCGGGCTGCACCTGCATTGGATCGCCATTCCCATCAACATCGCCGCTGCCATCCTGGGTCAAACCATCGGCGCTCGCCGCGTCAAAACTTCTCTGCAGCCTACTCCCCAAACGTAATTTCTGTCATTTTTGAGCCTTGATGCAGCAAATGGCGCATGCCGTTGACGCGCCAAGGAGTGCAAAAATTCCCAATCGAAGAGTCAGTGACTTCCAGGTAGCACTTCCCATCATTTCAAGAAGTGAAAAAAGATCCGGCAGATAGAAAAACCAGAGCACAATGAGCACGGCTAGCACAACAGCACTGCCGTTTTTCCGATCAAAGCCTGCCAGTAAAGCACTCAAGGCTAGCAATCCTGCACACCCGAGTGCTAGCCAATGAATGAAATGAACAGGGGCTCCCCAACCACCCCAGAGAATGCGCTGCCAGATTGTCCATCCAATCACCAGTGCTGTCAGACCATAAAGTAGCGCTGTTGCCATTAGTATCGGGGCATTTCCGGATCGATTTCGACAGCCCACGCATCAATCCCGCCTCGCAGGTGCTTTAACTTCTTAAAGCCGAAGTGCTCCAGCGTTTTGATCGCTTGCAGGCTGCGATGGCCGTGATGGCAGTAAGCAATGACCGTATCTGCGGTATCCAGCTCATTCGCGCGTAGATGCAGCTCGGAAAGAGGAATCAACGTGGACCCTTCGATGCGGACGATGTCGTATTCGTGTCTTTCTCGCACATCCAGAAGAACGACCCCTTTTGCCTGCTGCAGCATTTCCTTGACTTGCTCAGGCTCTAAATCATGCTCGCTGCGCTGTTCTTTTCCCTCTACTCCACGCAACCCACAGAACTCTTCGTAATCCACCAACTCTTTGATCGTAGGATGATCCCCGCAAACGGGGCACTCCGGGCTGCGCTTTAATTTCACTTCCCGGAATTCCATCTTCAGCGCATTGTAAAGAAGAAGCCTGCCGATTAGCGGCTCTCCTTTTCCCATGATCAGCTTGATCGCTTCTGTCGCCTGAATCAGGCCGATGACTCCGGGAAGAACTCCCAACACTCCCCCTTC
Organism: Candidatus Omnitrophota bacterium; assembly: GCA_016180605.1. Taxonomy (GTDB): domain Bacteria; phylum Omnitrophota; class Gorgyraeia; order Aquiviventales; family Aquiviventaceae; genus JACPAW01. The sequence continues at coordinate 10,458 of JACPAW010000157.1, forward strand.
CGCACAACTGGGCACCATTCCAGGAGGCGGAGGTTCTGGATAAAGACAGCGGTAGCAGGGACCCTTAAACGGATAAAAAACCGTGGCCTGCCCATCAAAGCGGAAAATCGAGCCATAGATATTCGGCTTCTTCTGGAAAACGCAGGCGTCATTGACCAAATAGCGGGTTGGGAAATTATCCGTTCCATCAATGACCACATCATACGGACGGATTAAGTCCATGATGCTTTCCCGAGAAAGGCGCTGGTTGAATGTGACGACCTCTACATCCGGGTTTAGCTGCTGGATGCGTTCTTTGGCAGACTCTACTTTAAGATGCCCGACATCTTGGGTCCGGTGGATGATTTGCCGCTGAAGATTCGTCGCATCCACGACGTCGAAATCGACGATTCCTAAACGGCCCACTCCAGCAGCCGCTAGATAAAGCCCCAGAGGAGAACCCAATCCTCCGGCACCGATCAACAAAATGGAGGCCTCTCGCAGCTTTAATTGCCCTTCCAGGCCTACTTCCGGCATGATCAGATGCCGGCTGTACCGCAAGATTTGCTCTCGAGTCAACTGTGCCATGTGTAGTCCTCACTTTAGGAAAAACCTGAGATTTGGGACATGGGCCATGGGACATGTCTTGCTTTCACACATCCCCTATCTCCTGTCCCATGTCCCTTGTCCCACGTCCCAACACTATCGTTTTTCAGAATGTTAGTACTTTGTCGGCGGATGCGATATCTTCCAACAGGAAGGCTGGAAGGCCGCGCACCTCATCGATCTCTTGAATCAAATCCTCGCGCTTTAAACCACAGATCGCAAGGGAAGAGCTGCAGACGTAGTATCGCACATCCCCAGAGGCTTTGATATCGCGGCAGAGCCGATGCAACTCCAATAGATCCAGTTTCTTGAGCCGCTGCTTGGTTTCTGCCACATCGCTGTAAGCATGGGATAAATCGATTGTGTCAATCGCTTCGGTCTTAAGCCGGAACACGGCCTCGTCACGGAACAGCACGCGAACCTGCATCTCGCTGTGCACGGCTGCCATCAGCAAGGTCAAGACCTGGATGAGGTTGTTCGTGCTGCCTTGAGAAACAATTACAGCCAGAGACTTCATCTAAGCACACAGCACACAGCACACAGCACACAGAATAATACATCTAGACTGCAATGACATTCCTTCTGTTTGCTGTGTGCTGGATGCTGTTTGCTTCTCATGCAGTTAGAGGATGTTCTTCCTCTTGAGTTAAGAGCGCAACCAGCTTGGCGTCTCCAACCCGGGTGCACCAGGCAGGAAACGATTCTCCCTCTTTCCGCTGGCGCTTAAAGCCCAGCAACAACTGCTTAAGGCGCTTGGCACATTCGCTGGCAGGAACCTTGCGAACCAAAGGATGATTGAATGCCGCAGCGCTGCCCAACTGGCCGCCGACGAGAATATCGTAAGCATCCACGATTTGGCCATCCACTTTCGTTTTGGAGCCCATCAGGCCAATGTGCGCAATCTGGTACTGGGCGCAGGCATTGGGACAGCCGGTAATGTGCAGCCGCAAGGGCTCTTCCAAGGGTACTTGCTTTTCCAAATACTCGACAATTTGGCGCGAGCGTGCTTTCGTTTCGGTGATCGCTAACTTACAGAATTCCGTCCCCGTGCAAGTCACAACACTTCTTCGGATCGGATGCGCATTGATCGAAAGCCCCACTTGCGACAACCCCGCGAGTGTTTTTTCCACATTGGCCTCGAGCACGTTAAGCAGCAATAAGTTCTGCCGATTCGTCAGACGCAAGGTTTTCCCGTCCGCGTAGCGGCGGCTTAAATCCGCCATACGCTTCATCTGGGCGCTGGTAATACGGCCCACCAGAACCGGAATTCCGATGTAATAAAGACCCGGCTGCTTCTGGGCATGGACCCCTACGTGATCGCGAAACGTATCCGGTGGCTCCTTAAAATCTTCAGGGGTTGAATCCAGTGCTTTGCCTAACCGTTCTTCCAAGACCTTGCGGAAGCGCTCTAGTCCCCAATCGTGAATGAGATATTTAAAGCGCGCATGGTGGCGCTTCTGCCGGTATTCGGGCGAATCGCGCCAAATTTCCGTGATATGGCGGATGACTTCCATCGTTTCTTCCAATCGGACGAAAACCTGCAACCTCTGGCTTAAAAAAGGCTGGGTCGAAAGCCCGCCTCCTACGCGCAAATCGAATCCTAATTCCTCCGTATCCCCTATCCGCCGCCGTGCTCCTACTAAAGCAACGCATTGGATTTCCGGATGGATGCACTGGGTCTGGCAAGCCGAAACGCTGATTTTGTATTTTCGAGGAAGATTCGCAAATTCCAGATTTCCAAGAAAAAAGTCGCTGATCTTCTGCGCGGTGATAGAGGTATCAAAAAGCTCTTCCCGGTCTACACCGGCTACGGGGCAGCCAACGACATTGCGCAGGATGTCGCCGCAGGCTCCCAAGGTCGATATTCCAACCGCAGAAAGCCGCTCCAGGATGCCAACCGCATCCTTGTAATGCACCCAGTGCAGCTGGAAATCCTGGCGAGTGGTAATATCCGCAAAACCCCGGTTTTGTTTTTCTGCGATGTCGGCAATGACGTCCAGTTGCTCGGGGCTGACAAAACCGTTGGGCTGCTTCGTGCGCAGCATAAAATAGTCTTTTTCGTGCCGATGGGTGTAAAGCCCAAGCCATTTGCACAAAAAAAGATCATCTTCATTCAGGCTCTCCATGCCTTGGGAGGCGGCACGCTTTACCGCTTGGAGCACCTCAAACGGATTGGCGTTGCGGGCTTTGATCGTTTCAGCGTTGTTCATGAGAGGGTGTCAATCCACGATGGCAGGATGTCATAGATGATAGATCTTGTCAATAAAAACTAACTTAATTAATGTGTATATATTACTTATTTAATACTATATACTCACTCGACTGCCCACGTTCTGCCACCAAGCATCCAACTCCGGAGTAAAATATTTCACTCGGACCTTTTTATACTCTTTGGTGCTGAACAAATTCTTGTGGGGGAACTTGCCGATTTGCTCCTCGATGCGGCGCACGATGTCCATGCATGCAGAGTGGGTAGGAGCGTGGACCATCGTGAACAAAGGATAGGGCCAGTTGGGATAAATGGGCCGACGGTAACAGTGGCTGACTTCCCGGAAACGCGCCATCTGCTCCCCTGCTGCGTCTACTTGGTCTTCCGGCACCTGCCAGACCACCATGGCATTGGCCAGAAAACCGGCGTTTCGATGGTGGAGAATCGCGGCAAAGCGCCGCATGTAACCAAGGTGCTCCATCCGCCGCGCCCATTCGAACAACTCTTCTTCCGTGGCATCCGCTTGTTCCGCCCAAACCGCATAAGGCATTTCCAACAATGGCAGGTCCTCTTGGAGAATGCGGATAAATTGGATGTCTTGAGGGGTTAAAGGCGGCTTGGCGGCCATGCGCCGCTTCTCGTCATAGATCTCTTCCTGGCTCTCGAGAGGAGATTCGGAACCGGTCAGATCCAGTTTGACGCCGATTTTGTAAAGCCGCAATGTAGGCAGAACGATGGTTTCATCCGCACGGGCTAAGGTGTGCAGAATCCGCACCACTTGCTTAAGAGAATCTCCTGGCGGAACCGCCACCGTAAACCACAAATTAAAGGGGTCATTTCGCTTGTAGTTGTGCGAAACCCCAGGATGCTGATTGATGACTTCGGCTGCCTCATCTGCCCTTGCGGGATCCACCCGCATGGCAGCAAGAGTGCTTTGATAGCCTAGCGCGCGCGTATCAAAAATAGCGGAAAGCTGCCGGATGACTCCGTTCGTTTTGAGTCGGCTCACGCGTTCCAGGCATTCCTGCTCGCTAATCCCAAGCCGCTCCCCTAGAATCTGAAAAGGCCGGTGGTTGACGGGAAATTGTTTCTGCGCTTCTGTTAAAAGAGCTTTATCCACTGTATCTAAAGTCTGTGCAACGGTTGTCATGGAACCCCCACCTCAATCGGAAGGCCGAAGTTCGCGGCATAGAGTTCATTCACCCGTTGGTACTCTTCGCTGGTTAATCCGGGAGCATCGCACGCGGCGACGAATTCCTGCAGGAGCAGTTCATTATAAATATTGGGAAGAACCGAAGCGACGGAGGGCTCTTGCAAGATATACTGGATGGCCGCTTGGCCGATACGGCGCTTGGTTTTTTCCCACAGAAAACCCAATTGTTCTACTTTTTTCAGGCCATTGACTTGCCATTGGCGTTTGCGCTCATCCGTGGAAACGCGATGGAAACGATGGTCGTCCTCCCGGAACACGGTTGACGCATTCACGGTTCCGTCCAAAAGGCCTGAAGCGTGCGGCACCCGCACCAAAAAGCTGCTGGGACCCGATGAAGAAATGGGGAAAAGTGCCTGGCCGAGCATTTGCTCGAGCATATTGTAAATGATGAAAACCACATCCGCATTCCTTCTCTCAATGGCGTAAGCGCCCTCCTCGATTTGCCGCTGGGCAATGGCCGGGCCAAGGGCTGGACCATACGCGCGGATTTTCCCTTCTTGCTTGAGCGCCTCCAAAGTAGCAAACAAATCGTCCCGCTGCAGTGCTTCCAAACGGGGATTGTGCA
>JACPAW010000075.1 GCA_016180605.1 Candidatus Omnitrophota bacterium
TTATTACCTGGATGCCGGTGGTATCCGGATTGAAGATATGGTAGTAGTTACTAAAGAGGGCTGCCGCAATCTTACCCAAGCACCCAAAGTACTCGAAGTATAACCCGGAAGCCGGCACCACGGAGGCGTTCCTAATACAATAGCCCCGCGGCCTTGATTTGGCCTAACAGGCCAAATCAGCGGGGGTACCGCCTGCTGATTGCAAACCGTTCCTGCGCAGCGTAAGATAGGAGCCCCTGCCATAGCAATGCCAAGTACCGACACACACGCGACGATCACTCCTTTGCCCGTTGTGCGGCTCATGCGTTATTTTCAGGAGCCGTACAATCTTGCCGTGGCCACGGCCCGAACGTGCTATTCCTCCAAAGTCATCGACCCTAAAGAGGTCGGTTTCGATGAACGCTCCCGCGCTCAGAGGGATCGCATTGCCGAGAGTATTTACAAGGCAGGGCATCACACGACCATCCAGCATCCGACGTTTCAGTTTGTGCTGGAGCGGGTTTCCAGGCAGTTCATCTGGTCATTTCTGCACGCGCATCCTTTTTATAACAGCGAGCAAGTGTCTCAGCGATATGTTGAAGTAAAGCCCGAAAATTTCCTCACGCCTCCGCTTGAAGAGAAACCGCGCACGATTTATTCAGAGGCGGTGGAGCGACAGATGCAGGCGTATCAGCGCCTCATCGCACTCATCGAGCCGGTGGTCAGCAAAGAATATCTCCGTTTATTTCCCTCACGCTCCCTAAATGAGAAGCGCTGGTTTTCCGCTGTCAAAAAGCGCTGCCAGGAAGTAGCCCGCTATGTGCTGCCGGTGGCCACCCACGCGCATCTGTATCATACGATTAGCGGGATCACGCTTCATCGCTACTGGAGACTCTGCCAGCAGTTTGATACACCTCTGGAACAGAGGTTGGTTGTCCAGCAGATGGTCGATGAAGTGGCTAAAATCGATCCCGACTTCATACGGTTAGCAGAAGAACCTATCCCTCTGGAAGAAACACTGGAGTACCAAACATTCGAGGCTTTCCATGGCATTTCTCCGCGTGGGGGAAACGCAGCCTTCATCGAGGAGTTTGACCGTGAACTCGGTCCCCGGACTTCAAAGTTGATCGATGCACCGCAGCAAGCAGAGCAGACGATGGCACAGGCGGTGCGATCCGTATTGGGCCTAGTGAGGGAGCGGCTTTCGGATGCGCAAGCCATCCGCCTCGTACTGGATCCGGCGAAAAACCCCTACCTCTCTGATGCTTTGACGCTGACCACACTCAGCAAGCTTTCCCGTACGATGGTTCACCCGCACTTTACGTTCAGGAGAAAGCTTTCCCACACCGCAGATTCCCAGGATCAGCGCCACCGGATGGTGCCTGGCTCAAGGCCGATTCTGGCATGCCACTTCATCAGCGATCGGCCGGATTATATCTTACCGGCACTCGTGGCCGCTGTTTCCGAGGCGCGGGAATGTTACGAAGAAACCATGTCCCTGACGTGGAATGCCATTAGCGAACTTCTGGATTTGGGCGTTTCTTTGGCGGATGCGCTCTATCTTCTACCGAATGCGTTTCCGATTCGCTTTGAAGAATCGGGGGATTTGCTGCACTGGCATCATAAATGGGTGCAGCGGCTCTGCTACACAGCGCAGGAAGAAATATGGAGTGCCTGCCAAGACGAAGTACTGCAAGTCAAAGAGCGCTATCCTGAAATTGGGCAATACCTCCAGGCCCCTTGCTGGGTGCGTTTTAAGGCAGGTGTTCGTCCCCACTGTCCGGAGGGTGACCGCTTCTGCGGCATTGCTGTCTGGAAAATGCCCGTCGAATCCTACCGCCGACTGATTTGACACCCACATCGCATGAATTCCGAATTCCGGTGACACAATACATAATTCCTTGAAGGTAAGTACTGTCGCGCGTAGAATGACCGCATGGCACGGTTGGCGCGGGTAAGTCTCTGTGATATCCCGTATCACGTTACGCAACGGGGCAATCGTCGACAACCGGTCTTCTTTACCGAGGAGGACCGGCGTGTTTATTTGCATCTCCTCAAAGGTCAGGCCAACCGGTATGGGCTAGAAGTGTGGGCGTACTGTCTCATGACGAATCATGTTCATCTCATCGTAGTACCGCGCCAACAGCAAGCATTGACCCGGGCGATCGCTGAGACACACCGACGCTACACACGGCATATCAACTTTCGGGAGGGTTGGCGAGGCTACCTCTGGCAGGGACGCTTTGCAAGCGTGCCACTCGATGAGCAGTATCTTTATGCTGCCGTGCGCTATGTCGAGCGTAACCCAGTACACGCAAAGCTGGTGAGTCAGGCAGAAGATTATCCGTGGTCAAGTGCCCGGGCGCATGTGCTGGGTGTAGCGGATCAAGTGCTTGCTGTCAATTTCCTTACGGAGCACATCCAGGATTGGAAAACGTTCCTACACGAAGATCAAGATGATAACGTGGGGACGGTGTTGGAACGACACGCGAGTACAGGGCGACCGTTAGGAGGACATGATTTCGTGGGGCGGTTGGAGTTAATGACCGGGCGCTTGCTGCATCGGCGTAGGCCAGGACCAAAGCCGGTTATCGTTGAGACGAGATAAGTATTGTGTCACCGGAATT
>JACPAW010000181.1 GCA_016180605.1 Candidatus Omnitrophota bacterium
CTTCACGTCGATTTGACCATCCGGGCCGGATTTTAATTGCTCCACACGAAAGCCTGCCAAAGCCGCCGAAGCAGGGTTAGTCCCATGGGCTGAGTCCGGGATCAAGATGAGGGGACGCTTGCGCCGTTTTCGACGATGGTAGGCTGCAATAATTTTAAGGCCCGTCAGTTCGCCCTGTGCCCCTGCTGCAGGCTGCAAAGTAAAAGCAGCCATACCCGTAATGGCACACAGAAGTTTCTCCAGCTCATAGAGCAGCTCCAGTATCCCCTGGGTATCGGAGGGTGGCTGCAGCGGATGCAGTGCTGAGAACTCAGGCATGGAGGCTACTCGCTCATTGAGTTTTGGATTGTACTTCATCGTGCAAGATCCTAAGGGATAGAAGTGCGTGTCTACCGAGAAGTTTTGCTGGGATAACCGGGTGTAATGCCGGATCACGTCGATCTCCGAAACTTCGGCAAGCGCAGCCGGTTTAAGGCGCAAATGCTCTTCGGGAATGACCTCAGAGAGGATAGGGGTTTTAAGATCGCTTGGAGGCAAGGAAAAAGCGCGCCTTCCAGAAACAGAGCGTTCAAAGATAAGAGGTTCGGTCATCGTCTTAGCTGAGTAATTTTTTAAAGGTCTCAACCAATCCATCCACATCCGAGCGCTGGATCATCTCCGTGACACACCAGACGGAAGAGCGGCTCATGGACGGAAAGTTTTTCTGAAGCGGCCAGCCGGCGGTGTATCCGGCCCGGGATAGCTTTTTGTTCAAGCTTTCTAAATCCATGGAAGCATGGGAAAACCGGAGCGTGAATTCGTTGAAGAACGGCTGGTCAAACTCCGACTGGATTCCTGAGATCTCGCAAAGTTTATTTTTCGCATCGTGCGCTTTTTCAAGATTCCGCATCGCCAGTTCGCGCAAGCCCTCAGGACCCAGCAGGCTGAGAAACAAAGTAGCCCGCAGTGCCAGCCAGCCTTCGTTTGTGCAAATGTTAGAGGTGGCTTTTTCCCGGCGAATATGCTGTTCGCGGGTTTGCAGAGTCAGCGTAAAAGCACGCTTTCCCTGTCCGTCTACGCTGCATCCAGCCAGACGCCCTGGAATGCGCCGTAGCAATTGTGTTGTCGTTGTAAAAAGGCCAAGTCCCGGTCCCCCATAGGCAATCGGGCTTCCCAGGCAGCGGCCTTCGCCAACGGCAATGTCGGCCCCATAGGCGCCGGGCGGCTTAAGGACGCCTAAGCTAATCGGATAAACCGATGCGACGAATAAGGCTCCTGCGCGGTGTGCTAATTCTGCCGCCTGGCTCATGGGTTCCAGGCATCCAAAGACGTTGGGCTGCTGCAATACCACACAGGACACATCTTCCCGCAGGCTTTTGCTCAATGCTTCAAGATCCGTCACTCCGTTTACGGTAGGAATCGTCTGTAATATCGTACCCGCACCGCTGGTGTAGGTGGTGACAACCTCTCGTGCATGAGGATGGACGGCTTCGGATATCAAAACGCGCCCGCGCTGCAATGTCCGGGATGCCAAAAGAACAGCCTCCGCAAGGCTTGAGGCACCGTCGTACAAAGAAGCATTGGCCACGTCCATCTGGAAAAGCGCGCAGATCATCGTTTGGAACTCGTAAATGGCTTGCAACGTTCCCTGGCTGGCTTCGGCTTGGTAAGGGGTGTAGGGGCTAAGCCATTCTACCCGCGAAGAAATCGCATCCACGACCGTTGGAATCACATGGTGGTAAGCACCGCTGCCAAGGAAGCTGACGGACTGGGATAGGGATCGGTTGCGCTGAGCGATACTTCGGCAGAGTGCCAAGAGCTCCATTTCGGAAAGGCCTGTCGGAACCTCGAAAGATTGCTGGCGAACCGATGCAGGTACTGCCGTGAGGATTTCTTCGAAGCTGCGGAATCCAGCGAAGCGCAGCATTTCTGCGTTTTGTTCTTCTGTCTGGGGTGCGTAATTCATGAGTCTACGAGTGCGCTTCGGCTTTTATTTGCTGTGAATAGCGCTCCGCCGTCAGCAATTGTTCGAACTGGGAAGGCTGAGTAAAGGAAATTGCAAACAACCAACCTTGTCCGTAACAGTCTTGATTGACCTGTTGAGGAGATTGAAGAACGGCTTCATTGATCCGGCTGACCGTTCCACTGACCGGGGCGTAGATGTCGAAAGCCGCTTTGACCGACTCAATGACCGCAGCCGGTTGTCCTTGCTCAATGACGGTTCCTACTTTCGGCAGTTCCACGAATACGACGTCCCGAAGCTCCTGTTGGGCATGAGAGGTGATTCCAACGACGACTTCGGTTGCTTCCCGTTTTGCCCACTCGTGCGTTTTCGTGTAAAGCAAATCATCCGGTATCTGCATCGGTATTGTGCTCCATCGTTAAGCTCTCTACGAGTTTTACCGGTTTTGGTTTCTCCTTCCAGAAAGGCAGTTTGACGACACTGGCCGCGTGCCATTGGTTTCTGACATTCAACGCCAATAAGGTTCCAACGGCTGCTGCATTAGCTTCGACATAGCCCATTCCCAGTGATTTGTTAAGAATGGGACTGAAGGTGCCGCTGGTGACTTTACCGACCTGCCGGTGTTCTTGATTCCATAGCGGCATT
>JACPAW010000182.1 GCA_016180605.1 Candidatus Omnitrophota bacterium
TGCGCAGCGTGGAAAGCGGCTTCAGATACCCGCGAATGGTCAAAGGCTCACCCGTCGTCATCCCCCCCGCTATTCCTCCTGAGCGGTTGGAATTCCGAAAGAAACCCTTGGCCTTTGAGTAAAAGATCTCATCTTGGACTTGGGAACCGGGTGTGGAAGCGGCAAGAACTCCGTCGCCGATTTCAACCGCCTTGACCGCATGGATGGAGAGCACGGCGGCCCCTAAGAGGGCATCCAGCCTTCGATCGTAATGAACGTAGCTGCCTAATCCTACGGGCAATCCTTCTACCCGTACCTCAAAAACGCCTCCAAGCGTGTCGCCGGCCTTCATGGCGGCATCGATGGCGCGGATCATGCGCTGGGAAGCCTTAGGGTTCAGGCAGCGCAAGGGGGTGGGTTCTGCCTTCGCACGGATTTGGGAAACGGTCGCTGAGGAAGAAGGCGCACGCACAGAACCCAGTGCGACGACGTGGCTTGCCAATTCGATCCCTAACGGATGCAAGAACTGTTTGCACAACGCTCCCACTGCCACCCGCGCTGTGGTTTCGCGGGCACTGGCGCGCTCGAGCACATTGCGGATATCGCGATGGTCGTACTTGATCGCACCCGTCAGATCCGCGTGCCCTGGACGAGGCTGGGTCACAACCGGCAGGCGATCGATCGAAGCATCTTTATTTTTGATCAAAAGCGCAATCGGGCTGCCCAAGGTTTTTCCTCCTCGGATGCCCGAAATAAGCTCCACGGCATCCTTCTCAAACTGCATGCGCGGCCCCCGCCCGTAACCCAATTGCCTGCGGCGCATTTCATTCTGAAGAAGATCTAAATGGATAGGAATACCCGAAGGCAAACCCTCGAGAATAGCGCAAAGACTGACCCCGTGCGACTCCCCCGCCGTCAGAAATCTCAACATCAATTCCCCCGCTATCGCCAGGATGCGTAACCCCACATGAGCCGGATCGTCTCTTCAAACCCTGTCACGTGAAGCAGAAAATCTCCCCAGAAAAGAGAACCAATGATTCCCAGAGAAAGAAAAGGACCGTAAGGAATTTCATGAGACCGTTTCAACGTCAAAACCAGAATACCCGGAATCAAAGCAATCAAGGGAGTGATGAAATAAGCCAACAAGGTCACTTTCCACCCAACGATGGAACCTGCCATCGCCAGCAGCTTCACATCCCCTCCCCCCATGCTTTCGCGCTTGAATAAGAAATCACCCAATATACCGGTTAAGTAAAGTGAGCCTCCCCCTACGAGCATACCCAAAAGCGAGCGGCCCAGCGCTAAAAACCGCTCATCCGTCCCATGAAGAACGGGGAATGCGACGCTGAGTAAAATCCCCAGTACCAATCCTCCCAGGCTGATTTCATCCGGGATAATTTGAAATTCCAAATCCACGAAACTGGCGGCAATCAGCGCATCGACCAAGGCAACGTAGACCCAACCCACCACTCCTGTGCCAAAACGATCCAGCACGACAACCGTCGCTATCCCTGTTAGGCTTTCCACCAAAGGATAGCGCCACGAAATGGGACGTTGGCAGTGTCGGCAGCGGGCGCGCAGCAACAGAAAGCTCGCCAATGGAATATTGTCATACCACGCTACCGGGTGCGCGCAATGCGGACAGCGAGAACGCGGGCGGATGATGGATTGCTCGCGCGGCAGGCGATAGATACATACGTTAAGGAAACTGCCAATAAAACTACCCAACACAAAGTAACTCAGCCAAAGTAATCCACGCGGCCATTCCGTGCCTAACTCGATCACACCGTCCCTCCTTCTAAAAGAGCTCAGGCATGTTCGCCAGGTCAGACAAACTCGACCTTTAGCTCTTTGCCAAGCGCGTGCGCAATCTTAACCAGGGTTCTTACCGAGTAGCTGGCGTTGTGGGGGTCCTCTAGGCGGGAAACGGTCTGCTGACTCGTATGGAGCAGCCGGGCTAGTCGCTTCTGCGAAAGCTTCTTCTGAACCCGTAACCTAGCAATCTGGACTGCAAGCTCAGCATAGACTCCCTCTTCCTCGTAGGCTTCACGGAAGGTTGGATCCTTCAACTCGTCTTTGAGATAATCTCGAAAGTGCCGAACACCCTTCATAGCTGGATCTCTCCTCGTCTGGCTCGCTCCTCGAAATCAGCCATGAACCGCTGAGCCCGAGACAATTCTTCCTCAGGGATTGCGGCGGTCTTCTTCACAAAACCGTGAGTCACGATGATGTGCTTGCCATGAAAGAAGTTAAGAGCCCCCAACATAATGATCGCATGGCCGCGCTGGGCGCAATGGCGAGCCGCCCGAGGCGCGAGGAGCGCCGCGTACTCGAAGAAGAGTACGCAAGCGACGAGCAACGAAGGGCGGCGAAGCCAGTCCGCCCAGCCCATTCGAGAAACAGGAGGGTTGTCCCGAGAAATGCGAAGCATTTCCGGGATCCAATCCCCGAAATCGCTTCGCGATTTCAGGGGACGGTGGCAAGCGGCCATCTTCTGCGTCACTCCTCCTTGGCGTACTGGAATCCAGTACGCTTGCGTCGTCGTTCCTTGAATCTGGCCGCTTGGCATCCGCAACGCGGC
>JACPAW010000183.1 GCA_016180605.1 Candidatus Omnitrophota bacterium
ACGAAAAGCGTATTCTCCGCACGAGTGGGCAAAAGCGCATACTGGGTCGTACCGTTTGTCACGAAACTCCATAAGCTGCCGCTGTGCAACTTGGCGATACCTGTGAATGACATCAAATTGAACGACAAGGAAATGGCCAAGTTTATTTGCGACATCATGTGCTTCGTAAACATCAACAACATCGATCTGGCTGTGGAGCGTTTGATTCTGACCGATACCGAAGTGGAGATGGGCTTCGATTTCGTCAAGTTGTCCGAAGACTTGCGCGCCATCATGGAAAGCGTAGGACGTACCGTGACGACCAAGCAGACCCTTCTCGACATCTATATGAACCGTTCCCTGCTCGATCAAGCAATTACTAAGGAAGTTGAGGCGGTCTTTCCAAAATGGGGTATCCAACTTGTGGATCTGGAGTTAAAAGACATTAAAGACGCCCCGGGAAGCACGATTATCCAGGATATCGAGCGGAAAGTGGCTGCTGAGATTAGAAGGGACGCCGAGATTAGGGTAGCGACGACTACGAAAGAAGCAGAATTGGCCAAGGCTGAGGCGGAAGAAATCTACCGCAAGCGGCAGATCGCCAAAGATCAGCAGATTGGCATTGCAGAGCAGGAGAAGAATCAGCAGATTGCCGAGCGTGAGGCAGTCGCGAACATTCAGAAGGTCGAAGCACAGCGAAAGCTCGATGTCGGGCGTGCCGAGATTGAGAAACAAAAAATTGAGCAACTCGCATTGGCGGAACGGATTAAATTGACCGTAGAGGCTGAGGGGCATTCCAATGAAATTACTTCTGTAGGGACAGCCGAGGCGGACGTGATCCGGATCAAGAAAGAAGCAGATGCCGCAGGTACCCTGAAGTTAGCCGAAGCCCTCAAGCAGTTTAACGACGTGGCACTTAACGTAAAGGTCCTCGATATCCACCGGGATGTGATGCTGGCGAAGTTCCAAGCGCTCTCCCAAGCAATTCAGCAGGCCGACATCAAATGGATCATGAGCGGAGCCAATGCAAATAAATTCTTCGGGATGAACTTGGATGCCGAAGGAGGTGCCAACCTCCAGCAGTTCTTTGAGGAAAGCGGACTCGATCTGGACAGGCTTAGGAAGCTCCTAAAACAGAAAGAATAAGATTTACTTTCGTTAAGTATGATCCCCACACCTGCGGGTGGCAGTGCCACCAATGAGAAAAATCAAATGTACGGCATTGCCAGGATTGACCGGCAGTCGATTCTATCCATGGTTGTCAATCCCGCCCCGCCTTCGGCGGGGCTCCCGCAGGTGTGGGGATGATCCCCACACCTATTTCCCGGCCGCAGACCGCTGAACGCCTGCGCAGGATTTCAGAGTGGTTGCGTTCAGTGCCCCGCCATTTGGCGGGGCAGAAATAGGTGTGGGGATGATCAAACGGGTCCATGTGTTTTATTCAGGACGGGTGCAAGGGGTGGGCTTCCGCGTGACCGCCGAAGAAGTAGCCAGGAATTTCAACGTGGTCGGATGGGTCAAGAATCTGCGGGGTGGCAGGGTAGAACTTGTTGGGGAAGCGGAAGAGACGGTTTTGCACCAGTTTCTTGAAGCTATCCGGACCGGGCCCATGAAAAACTTCATCGTGAAGGCCGAACTGAACTGGTCTAATCCCACCAACATTTTTGACGATTTCGAGATTCGGTATTAAATAGTAGTACCACCTCCATGCGCTATGCCATCCTCTCTGATATTCACGCGAATTTAGAGGCATTGACGGCTGTTTTGGAGGTTCTTTCCAAAGAGCGCATTGACCGGTATCTGTGTCTAGGGGATACGGTAGGCTACGGTGCGGATCCATCGAGCTGCTTGCAAAAACTGGAAGGTTTAAGCGCCCTGACGGTGGCTGGCAATCATGACCAAGCCTGCATCGGGAAATTCGATCTCGATTGGTTCCACCCTCCAGCTAGGGCGGCCATTTTATGGACTCGGGAGCAGCTGGGTTTCTTGGAACTCGATTGGCTTCGCCGGCTTCATTTGACGGAAACCGAAGGCCTGTTTACCTTGGTCCATGCGAATCTGCGGCATCCGCAGCGCTTTGAATACTTGGTTGAGATCGGTCGGGTGGTGGACACGCTCCATATTTGCAGCACCCTTTTTTGTCTTACCGGGCACACCCATGTTCCTTTGGTTGTGGCATATGACCCTACCCAGCGCCGGGTATTGGAGATTCGCGAAGAAGCCGCCGCTCTTGAACGGATCCCCTTCATTACGGAGCAGACGCACACCCGCTATCTGGTCAACCCCGGAAGTGTGGGCCAGCCCCGTGATGGAGATCCAAGAAGTAGTGTGGCGATTATGGATGATGAAGAAAAAACGATCTCTATCCGGCGCATTTCCTATGATGTGCAGAAAGCTCAAAGCAAGATCCGCCAAGCGCATCTTCCCGAGTTCTTCGCGGATCGTCTGGCCTTAGGACGGTAAAAGACAGTGATCAGTGGACAGTGGTCAGTGGTCAGTGTGGTACATCCATATGAGTTATTTTAATTGTTTAACATCTGGACAGAGCGCTTTAGTAAAGCAGATGGAACGGCT
>JACPAW010000184.1 GCA_016180605.1 Candidatus Omnitrophota bacterium
CGCTGCACCAGGCAACCTGCCACCACCACGGCGCGGACTTTACCTTCCTCTTTGAGAGAACAAACCTGGAGAATCGCATCAATCGATTCCTGGATCGATTCCTGGATAAAACTGCAGGTATTAATGAACACCACATCCGATCCTTCAACCTCCGGAACGATCCGATAACCGGATTGCTTCAGCCTTCCCAGGTAGACCTCGGAGTCGACCAGCGTACGGGGACAGCCTAGACTGATCATACTGACAGTAGGGGTGCTATTCTTTTTCGGGTAATTGAGTGATGCCATGGTGGGTAATCAGCAACCGGCCGTTGTGAGAAATGGCCTGGGCGTTGATGGGCTGTCCATTGAGCGTTAAAGAAACCAAAGAGGGCTTGGCGACAACAAGCTCCAGGCGCTTTTTAGCCACCCAGCGCTCTTTCGCCCCTCGTTCCAATCGCTGCTGGGTTAAGAGCTTGCCATCTCCCCGCACGCGCACCCAAGTCGTCCGGTTCGCCTCGATGGAAAGCTCCAGAGGCTGCGTGCTCAGGAGAGTTAAAGTCGGCTGACTGACCTCCGGTTTGGGTTCTTTTTTGGGCTCTTTCAGTGTCGTCACACTCGCTAGTTTGGGTGTAGAGCCAGTAGGCAAAGAAAATTTGGCAAAAATGCGAGGAGCCAAAAAAACCATGGCAACAGCAGCCGTGGCCACGACCATGGCACGGCTTACTTTTCGCCAAGCAATGGGTGGCAAATGAGGCAGCTTCAATTTCAGAGAAAACACCTTAGGCAGCGACACTGCTGATGGCAACAACTCTTGCATTTCCGGCTCCTGGGAAGGAGGCTGTAGCTGCACCAATAATGGAGCGGGGTCCAAGTGCAAAAACCGCGCATACGAAATCAGAAAACCCTTGGCATAAATCGGGCTCATTTGCTCTTGTAATCGGTCCGATTCCAACGCCTCCAAAACCCAAGGCTGGATTTTTGTAGCCCGGCTGACTTCATCACAGCTTAAGTGCCGCTCTACCCTGGCTGCCTTAAGTTGTGCTCCTATGGTCATTTCACATCTGCCCCTTCGTCGCTTCGCGACTTATCAAAATTTCACGCGGACGGCTGCCTTGTGGCGGACCCACTAAGCCCTCCTGCTCCATCAGATCCAAAATCCGTGCCGCCCTGCCATAACCCAACCGCAGGCGACGCTGCAAAAAGGACGTGGAGGCCTGGCCTGTATCCAACACCAACTGTTTGGCCATCTCATACAATTCATCCTTTTCAATGAGACCTGAAATCCCTTCTGGTTGGCGAGAGCGCTCCATGAAACGTTCATCATACACGGGAGATTGCTGCTGCTTCAAGAAGGTGGTGACGCGCTCGATCTCGGCGTCTGTCACCAGCGCTCCTTGAGCGCGAATCGGTTTGGCGGTCCCCGGCCGCAGAAACAGAAGATCTCCCCGCCCGAGCAGCTTATCCGCACCGTTGGCATCCAAGATCGTCCGCGAGTCCACCTTGGAAGCCACCTGAAACGCAATACGCGCAGGAAAGTTGGCTTTAATCACACCCGTAATCACATCCACCGATGGCCGCTGGGTAGCCAGAATAATGTGGATCCCCACCGCCCGGGAAAGCTGGGCCAAGCGGGTGATAGCACCTTCTACATCTTGAGAAGAAACCATCATCAAATCAGCCAATTCATCGATTACAACGACCAAATAAGGAAGTGGTTTACCATCATCCACAGGCCCATCGGATGCGGATTCCTCCTTTGGGGGGCTTGCCGCAGCAGCACCATTGTTATGGGAACGCTGCTTATTGAACATATCGATGTTGCGCACTCCCACGCTGGCCAAGAGCTGATAACGACGCTCCATCTCCTCAACCGCCCATTGCAAAGCAGCGGCAGCTTTTTTGGTGTGGGTGACAACAGGAGCAATCAGATGGGGAATATGATTGAACATGGCCAGCTCCACCATCTTAGGATCGACCATAAGGAAACGTACTTGTTCCGGGCTTGAGTGGGTAAGGATTCCCGTCAGCAGGCTATTAAGACACACGGTTTTCCCGGAACCGGTTGCCCCGGCGATAAGAAGATGGGGGCACTCGCGCAGGTCCGTGATGATCGCCTGCCCGGAAACATCTTTGCCTATGGGAAGCACTATTGGGGAATGATTGCTGGCAAACTCATGGGATGTAATAATTTCTTTAAGATACACCACGGTCGTAATCGTGTTGGGAACATCGACCCCCACGCGCCCTTTGCCGGGAATGGGAGCCACCACATGGCAGCTGGCTGCTTTCATCACGAGTGCCAGATCATCTGCCAAGGAAACAATCTTGTTGAGCTTGACCCCGGGGGCTGGAGTCAACTCGTAGCGTGTCACGGTAGGACCCCGGTCAATATTGACCACGGTGGCTTCAATCCCGAACTCCCGCAGCGTCTCTTCCAGGATCCGGGCATTCATTTGCAAGTCTTCACTGATTTGCCGCTGCGGCAAAGGTGGAGGGTTCGTCAAAAGATCCAAGGAAGGAAGCTGGAAACCACCGGGTGCCTTACGCAAAGCAGGGGGTGCCTTACGCAAAGCAGGGGTGGGAAGGCTCACCCGTTTTGGCTCAACCGTAGAACGAATGCGCACGCGCGGCTCGGGGGAGGGTTTCAGCGCGGGTTTCGATGAGGTGCTGGAATCTGCCTCTTCCAATGAATCGGAGGACTCTTCTTCACGAATCCGACTGCTCCGTGGTGCCATGCGCGCAGTCGCCGGTAATGGAATGCGCAGAAGCCGCAAAGCACCTGCCCAAAGACGCCTCACCCGGCCAAAAGTCGTTTGCCGCAACGTTTGCCCCGAGATGACCAACCATGAAAGAAGACCGACACACAACGCAACCAGTACGGTTCCCACATCCCCGAGGTAATAACGGCCCGAACGCGCCAGAATGAACCCGACCGCACCTCCTAGCTGAGTCTTGGCATTAGGGGATAGGGCAAAGAGTGCCAAAAGAGTAGCGATGCTTGCCAAGAGGCTGCTAATCGCAAGTGTTTGCGAAAATCCGTGCACTTCCGCTAGATCGTTGCGCCAAAGCCGCAAGGCCCAAAGGAAACACAACAAGCATAGAAAAAGGCATGCCCAGCCGAAGCCCGTGCGGCCAAAAAAACCAAGCCACACACCGACAACGCCTCCTAAATTTGCTGGGGGAGAATTTGGGGAAGAACTAAGCCAAGGAACATCGGCAGGCTGATAGGTGAGGAAGCTAACGAGCAGAAAAAGGCCCGATGCGATAAGGCCGATAGAGCCAATTCGCGCTTGCCACCTCGGACGGTTCACGCGCTCCTCGCTTTCTTTCGAGCCGTCTTCGGATGCGGGTTTGCCAAGATACCTCGCCCAGGAAAATTATGTCTTCGCCTGAGGCGTATCGGAAACACGCTTCTTAGAGAGATTAATCCGCCCTTGCTCATCAATTTCGATTACTTTGACGCGGAATTCGTCTCCCAACTTCACGACCTCTTCAACCTTGTTGACATATTTATCCGCCAGCTCGGAAACATGCACCAGACCTTCTTTGCCCGGCAAGATTTCCACAAAGGCGCCAAAGTCTAAAA
>JACPAW010000185.1 GCA_016180605.1 Candidatus Omnitrophota bacterium
CTACCCCCGCCGCATTACAGCTACCACGGCAAGCATTAGACTCCATCCGGCACTGGGCGATCCAGCATCGAGGCAGGCATAAGCCATTTGAAAGCTTCGCCCGTGAGACGCTGCAACTGATTACCGGCAATCAGCATTTGCCCGGTCAAGAACCTGCGCTGAGTGTCCTTTCCATGATTGTCGATCCCGAACCTTGGGAGCAGGCCAATCTTCTGTCGGTACCTTTTGTTCCTTTGCGCGATGCCTTGGGTATCGATCGTAAGACCACGCACGTTTCCTACAGCCAGCTTCTTTCCACTCGCAAACTGATGCGGATGCTGCCGGCCATCGTCGAAAAGCAAAATAGAGACGAAAAGCTTTCCATGCTGGAACAAGAGACGATGGATTTATACGAACGCTTCGTATCGCTCAACGCGCTTTTTGAGAGGCGCTTGGACTTGCTGCCTCCGGCAGAGAGTTTGGCTTCTTCCTGGGTATCGATTACAGAACCTGTGGGATATTCTCAAGAGCAACAGGCCGGTTTCCAAGAAGGATGGGCGGCGTTTGTAACCGCTGTACGCTCTAGTCAGCAGCAGGAAGCGATTCGCCAAGCGCAAAATCTTTCGCAGCGTTTTCGGATGGCTAACCCGAAAGCCTACCCATCTCAATGGCGGCTTTCCTTGGAGGTAGCCTACCACCGTCTAGCCCCCTTTGTGGCAGCCCGTATTTTTTACCTGGGTGCCGTAGTGGGGCTGATGCTGGGGATTTTACTCAAACGCAATGCGGCTGTGCGCATTGGAGTTACATCCCTCTGGATTGCCGTTTTTCTGCATGTATCAGGGATTGCCACTCGGGTGATCGTAGGCGGTAGGCCGCCTGTATCCAATTTTTACGAGACGATGCTGTGGCTTCCGTTTGTCGCGGTTGTCCTCTCGATTTTTCTTGATCGTGCACAGCATTATTTGAAAATAGCAGCCGCCTTTCTTGCTGCCCTTACGTTATTTCTTGCTGACCAAGTCCCTTTGGATTCGAGTATCGCCCCGGTGGTTGCGGTTTTGCGAAGCAATCTCTGGCTGACCATCCATGTGCTGACGATCGTGGCCAGCTACGGGGCTTTGGCATTGGCATCGGTTTTGGCCCATTTTTACGGTTTTCTTTTCTTAAAGCAGCCTGGGCATCCGTCTCTTTCTGCCATTGACAGCTTGGTTTACCGCACGATTCAGGTAGGGGTCGTTCTTCTGGCAAGCGGGGTCATGCTCGGTGCCGTATGGGCCAACGCCTCTTGGGGTCGTTATTGGGGTTGGGATCCTAAAGAGACTTGGGCGCTGATCACCCTTCTATGGTATCTTGCGGTCCTCCATGGCCGGTTTGCCGGCTGGCTTAAGGGAGTAGGAGTGGTCCTGACGACAATCGGCGGCTTCTTTCTCTTATTGATGACATACTATGGAGTGAGCTTCTACCTTGTAGGACTCCATAGTTATGCCGGTGGGCACGCCAAACCGGTTCCTCCTTTGCTTATCGGCTACTTCGTCGTAGAGCTGTGTTTCCTGGTTCTTCTTGGCTTCATCGCCGGTAAGCGTCGACGTCTAATCTAAGTGCCGTGACATTGCACGCTTCAAATCCTATATGCTATAGTGACACTGTATTCTAGGGAGGTACAAAATGACTTACAAACTATCTGCTGTTATCGAACGTGAGGATCCTTGGTACGTTGCTTTATGTCCCGAACTAGGGGTTGCCAGCCAGGGTGAAACTTTAGAGAAGGCTCTAGCAAATCTGGAAGAAGCGGTTACGCTCTACCTCGAAACCGCCGATCCCTCAGAAATCCACTTACCTAGCCACCCGCCTTTCTTGACGACTCTTGACGTAGCCACTTAATGTCCAAACTGCCCATTCTCTCGGGAGCTAGTCTCATCCGAGCTCTTGAGAAGGCAGGTTTCTCTCAAATTCGCCAGAGAGGCAGCCACGTTGTCTTACAGAAACGAGACTCCGCACGTGTATTGACAACCGTGGTCCCCACTCACAAAGAACTGGCAATCGGTACACTGCGAGCCATCTTGCGACAAGTAGAATTATCTCCCGAAGACCTCACCAAGCTCCTCACTTTGCTTCTCGGATTAGGTCCCTTCCTTAAGTCCTAAAGATCTTGCAATAGTGTCGTTGTTTCTTATTTATGACTGGCATCATAGTAAGAAACGCCACTTGCCCTTAGTATAGGCTCACTATGGGTGCGGTTTGTCCGATCTTATCTACTAAGCCACCTCAGAAATACTCCCAGCCTGATACCGCTTCGGGAATTGCTTCGCTAATTGTGGCCGGAAACGCCAACGTCGGAAAAAGCGTCAGCTTCCAACTTCTTACTGGTCGCTATGCAACGGTTTCCAATTATCCGGGTACCACGGTGATGGTATCTTCTGGCTTGGCGAACATTGCCGGTAAATCGGTGCGTGTCTTTGATACCCCAGGGCTGCACAGCCTCTTGGCGACTTCCGAAGATGAGCTGGTTGCCCGAGACCTTTTGCTGGGGCACTCCCATTGCGTGTTGCAG
>JACPAW010000186.1 GCA_016180605.1 Candidatus Omnitrophota bacterium
TCGAAGCGGCATGGCATTGCCTATTTTTATCTCAGCCTCTTCTCCCGCAAGCACCGTTTCTCCGACGTTTAATCCTTCCGGCCAGAGGATGTAGCGCAGCTCTCCATCGGCATATTCCAAAAGCGAAATCCGTGAGCTCCGATTAGGATCGTACTCAATTCCCAAAACTTTAGCCGGAACGCCGATTTTATCCCTGCGATAAAAATCAATCCGGCGGTATTGCTGTTTATGTCCACCGCCCATGAAACGGCTCGTGATGCGGCCATGCGCATTGCGACCGCCGGTTTTGCGCATAGGCTCCAAAAGGCGCTTCACCGGTCGCTTTTTCGTAATCTCCTTGAAGTCGGAGGTGATTTGAAACCGTAGCGTGGGTGTTGTGGGTTTATGTGTTTTAACGCCCATTAGCTGGTTTTTACCTCGATCTTCTGGCCTTTTGCTAAAGTCACAAAAGCTTTTTTTTCATCTGAGCGTCTGCCCCATCGCGTTGACAAACGCCTCCATTTTCCATGGCTGATGACGGTGTTCACGCGCAACACCTTGACTCCAAATAGCTGTTCCACGGCACGACGAATTTCCACTTTGTTCGCGTCCTGTTTGACCTTGACGACATACTGGTCCTTGTTCGAAATCCGTGCGGCCTTTTCGCTCTGGATCACCCCTTTAAGGATTTCAGTGGCTGTCCGCATTGCCGTTTCCTGATTCTGTTCCGAGGCGTATTTGGATGCGCTCAAAGGCTGCTTTGGTGAGCAGCACTTTATGCACATTCAGCACATCCAGAGCATTGAGTGAAGAGGCTTGCTGCAGCGAGAACTGGGGCAGATTCCGCAGCGATTTGATCAGTTCTTCTGCAGGCTGCTCTAAGACGATTAAAGCTTTTCGATTCACTTCAAAGGTCTTAGCCAGCTTAGAAAATGGTTTTGTCTTCGGAGTATCCGCCTTAAGCTGATCAATGAGGACCAATTCCTGGTCTTGCACTTTTCCCTTCAAGCTCTCCAAAAGGGCTCGCTGCCTCATCGTCTGAGGAAGCCGATAGTGCATATTTCTAGGATGCGGACCAAAAACGATTCCTCCGTGGCGCCAAAGCGGAGACCGTGTGGAACCAGCACGTGCTCGGCCGGTGTGCTTCTGTTTCCAGGGTTTTTTACCGCCCCCAGAAACGTTTCCACGTGTTTTTGTTGCGGCAGTGCCGATGCGCTGGTTAGTCCGATACATCGCCACTGCTTGCACTAAAAGCGCTGTATTGACTCGACCGGACCAGATCGCAGGGTTAAGAGTGATCTTCTCGACCTCTTTACCCTGCAGATTGTAGACGGCTAAAGCCGCTGCTTGCGGTGTGTCACTTTTTCTTGGCTGCTGCTTTGGCATTCTTGTTCAAAGGTTCTTCTTCATCGACCATCGTGACCATCTCGCGCGGCTTCTTGATACGGCCAGGATACTTAATGGAGCGCCGCACCATCACCAGTCCTTCATCCGGACCTGGGATCGCTCCTTGTAGCCATAGTAAATTGTTCTCGCTGTTGAGCCCGATGACACGAATGTGCTGTACAGTGGTGCGCCGAGCTCCCATGTGCCCTGGAAGGTGATGCCCTCGCAGCACGCGTCCGGGTGTAGTGGTTGAACCGATGGACCCAGGTCTCCGGTGGGACGTGGAGCCATGCGTTTCGTTGCCGCCGCTCCAATTCCAGCGCTTCATACCACCCTGAAATCCTTTTCCAATGGAAATACCGGTGACATCTACAAGCTCATGCTCTTTGAAAAGCTCAACAGTCAGCGTTTCGCCTACTTTCCAATCGAGTTTTTCGGAGCTTGCCTTTGGATTCAGGCGAAATTCCCGCAAGTAGCGGAACGTGCTGACGTTCGCTTGAGCGAGATGGCCCGCTTTTGCCTTATTCAGTTTCTTCGGCTTAACCGGTTCAAAACCCACCTGGATGGCTTGGTATTGATGCGTGCCATTTTCACGGACGGAAACAACCGTGCAAGGCCCTGCCTGTACTGCCGTCACGGCGATACGGCGGCCGTAGGGATCATACACGTGCGTCATTCCTAATTTTTTGCCGACTAAACCAATCATTTTT
The DNA here is from genome assembly GCA_016180605.1 of Candidatus Omnitrophota bacterium. Taxonomy (GTDB): domain Bacteria; phylum Omnitrophota; class Gorgyraeia; order Aquiviventales; family Aquiviventaceae; genus JACPAW01. Next base: position 2,076 of record JACPAW010000186.1, read on the forward strand.
TGATATCGCTGATGAATGGATGTGGTTTACTTGACTTCCACGTACACGCCGGAGGGAAGATTCAACTTCCTTAGTGCGTCGATTGTTTTTGCAGTAGGTTCAAAGATGTCGATCAACCGCTTATGGGTCACTAGCTGGAATTGCTCGCGCGATTTTTTGTCGATAAAAGGGGATCGCAGCACCGTGTAAAGCTCCCGCTTGGAGGGCAGCGGAATCGGTCCTGTAATTCGAGCTCCGGTACGCTGTGCGGTCTCGATGATCTCCTTAGCCGAGAGGTCCAGCACGCGATGGTCGTAGGCCTTCAATCGTATCCGGATTCTGGGTAATTCAGGCATTTTTTAAGTTCGGAATTCGGAGTTCGGAGTTCGGAGTATTGAATGGGAATTCCGCACTCCGCATTCCGAACTCCGAACTCCGAACTCTCATTTGACCACTTGCGTGATGA
>JACPAW010000158.1 GCA_016180605.1 Candidatus Omnitrophota bacterium
TGAAGCCGCTTTCCACGCTGCGCAAGCCGCTGCGTTCGGTTGAGATTAATACCAAACGGCCGATGGTGGCGACGGTGGAGCGTACGGATGTGACGACCGTGCCAGCAGCGGGGGTGATCGGCGAGGCGATGGTGGCTTTCGAATTAGCCCGAAGCATTCTCGAAAAGTTCGGCGGCGATAGCCTGAAAGAAATCCAGCGCAATCACCACAACTATGTGCAACAAATCCGCAAATTTTAGCACACAGCACTCAGCATACAGCAAACAGATAAAGGTGGGTCCTTATCTCTGTGTGCTGTGTGCTGTTTGCTGTTTGCTGTAATCATGAACATCACACTCACCGGGTTCATGGGCACAGGCAAGACCGCCGTGGGCAAGCGGTTGGCGAAGCGCTTGGGTTGGCGATTCGTCGACGTCGATGAGCTGATCGAGGCGTGTTCTAAATTGTCCGTTGCGCGCATCTTTCAAAAACACGGCGAGTCTGTTTTTAGACGACTCGAAAGGCGCTGCATTAGCCAAGTGGTCCGTGGCAAGCAGCAAGTCATTGCGACAGGAGGAGGGGCTTTCATCGATTCCCACAACCGCGCCCAACTGCGTGTGAGTGGCCCGGTCATCTGCTTGAACGCCCGTCCTCAAGTCATCTTATCGCGGATTGGAAATAAGCTTTCCGAGCGTCCCCTGCTTGCGGATAGTCCCAACCCCCTTGCCAAAATCCGGGCCTTGCTCAGCCACCGTGCCCATGACTATGCGCAAGCCGATGCGACCATCGATACCAGCAATCTCACGGTCGATGAGGTGGTGGATCGTATTGATGCCATACTGAGCCCTTGCTTGTGCAAAAGCTGGGATTACTTTCTCTCGCACGTGGATGTTCTTTCGCAGCGCTATGGCGGTAAATACGTTGCGGTGGCGGATAAAACGATCATTGCCTCAGGTCAAACCCAACTCGAAGCTTTCAAGAAAGCCAAAGCACGCCTGACGGAGCACCGGGAGCTGGGTATTTACTATATTCCGCTTGCTGAAGAAGCACTGACTGCTTTTTGATGAAGCGTTCATCGGCTCCATTCCGCAGGAAGCTTGGGCAATTAAGATTCCCCTATCTGAAGGATGCGTATGGTCACCATGCCCCCATTGTTTATCTTCAGGTATGGACGGGCAACCGCTGGCTTTACCTTCAAGCGTATGTGGATTCGGGTGCCTCCTGGAGCGTTTTCCATTCGGATGTCGCACAGCTTCTTGGGATTAAATTAAACCGAGTCAAGCGCCGCTACATGACGCTTGGAAATGGAAGCGTGCTGCCCATTTATCTGAAAGCCATTCGGGTGCGCTTTGCGGGGGACGAATTCAGCGTTCCAGCCGGATTCTCGGATGCTTTGGGCATGGGCTTTAACCTGATGGGCCGTGCTGGTTTTTTTGACCGTTTCTCCATGTGTTTCAACGACCGCGCCCGCTCCCTTACCGTTACACGCCTCTCCTAACGATCTTAGCGGTTTGTTCAAAGACGACCTACTGTGGTAAGCTAGTGGTTCGACCATTTTGTTTTGATGGATGGCTCACCACTGTGCTGAGTCCTTCGACTGCGCTCAGGACTCAGTGCCGAGCGAAGTCGAGGCACTGAGCAGGATTGACCCCCTGAGAATCCATCAGGTCAATCCTGTCGAAGCACTAGCACAAGGCAACACCTATCCATGGATCAGAATCCATTCACGCGTCAGAAGCAATGGGTGCAGCTCAACGGCTTAACCGGCTTTGGGCCATTGCGCTTACAACGGCTCATCCAAGCCTTCGGCGACGTCAGTCGCCTGTGGGCTGCCGATTTGCGCCAACTGCAGCAAGTAGAAGGCATGAACCCGCATTGGGTGGAACGCCTCATCGAAGCAAGGCAAAATGGAGCGTTTGCAGATGAAGAGTTGGCTCTGGTTAAGAAAGCCAAAGCAGGACTCATTACTCTGGATGATGCGGCTTACCCGCCAGCGCTCAAAAAGATCATTGATCCTCCAACGGTTCTTTATGTGCAAGGCTCACTCGATGAAGCCGATTCTCTGGCCGTTGCCATTGTCGGCTGCCGGCACCCTTCGCTGTATGGCCTTGAGTGCGCAGAGCGGCTTGGGTACGATTTAGCCTTGCGGGGCATTACGGTAGTTTCTGGTCTGGCCCGCGGGATTGATGCTGCCGCTCATCGCGGGGCCCTTAAGGCCAAGGGCAGGACGATTGCTGTCTTAGGAAGCGGGATAGGACGCATTTACCCGCCAGAGCATGAGTCGCTTGCTGATGAAATCAGCAAGCACGGTGCGGTGGTCTCGGAATTTCCGATGAAAACAGCACCCCTGCCGCAGCATTTTCCACAGCGCAACCGGATCATCAGCGGCCTTTCGCTTGGAGTGGTCGTTGTCGAAGCCGCTGGGCGAAGCGGATCTTTGATTACGGCAGACGCTGCCTTGGAGCAGGGACGCGAAGTGTTTGCTGTTCCGGGGCAAGTGACCCAGTCCACTTCGGTTGGAACGAATGCGCTTTTGAAACAGGGAGCCAGGATGGTCACGTCCGTTGAAGACATCCTCGATGAGCTTCGTTTGGTGCCGCAGTCCCTCCCAGCGGTGGAAAAGAAAGATTTGACGCAGATGGAGCAGCAGATTCTCGATTGCATTCAAGCGAAATCATGCAATATGGATGCGATTGTTCAGCAAAGCGGGTTCGCTTGCTCTGAAGTATCCGCGACCTTATTGCAGTTGGAGCTAAAGCGCTGGGTGCGGCAGCTTCCAGGCAAGCGTTTTGAAAAATGCAATTAACCGTTAACGGCGAAGTCCGCGAAGTGCCGGAAGGGACAAATGTGCTACAGTTACTGGAGCAATTACAAGTGGCACCAGAGCGGGTGGTGGTAGAAGTCAATCTGGACATTTTAAAGCGCGCCCAGCATGCTTCCTTAATATTGAAAGCACAGGATCGAGTGGAAATCGTGCAATTCGTAGGCGGCGGATAGAAACCGACGCACGATTCACGACACACGATACACGTGTATCGTGTGTCGCGTGTCATGAGTCGAATATGGCAAAATACCTCGTCATTGTCGAATCGCCAGCGAAGGCGAAGACCATCCACAAAATCCTAGGCCGGGATTTTGATGTCACTTCCTCTATGGGGCATTTGCGTGATCTTCCTGCCAGCAAGCTGGGGGTGGATGTCGAAAAAAATTTCGAGCCGCACTATATCGTCATCCAGAAGCGGCGTAAGGTCGCCCGGCAAATCCAAGAGCAAGCCCGCGGCCGTGAAGCCGTTTATCTGGCCCCTGATCCGGATCGGGAAGGAGAGGCGATCAGCTGGCATCTGGAACGGCTGCTCAAAGACGATGCCGAGGCGCAAAGCAAAAAAAAGGAGAAAAAACCGGCCAAAGGCAAAGCTTCTTCCAAGAGTAAAAAGTTGCAGCGCAACGGGCTTAAGATTTACCGTATCGCGTTTCACGAGATTACCCCTCAAGCCGTACGCTTTGCCATAGAGCATCCGCGTGGAATCGACCTAAAAAAGGTCAACGCCCAGCAGGCACGGCGCATCCTGGATCGGCTAGTCGGCTACTCGCTTTCTCCTTTGTTGTGGAAAAAGGTCCGTCGGGGACTTTCCGCAGGGCGCGTGCAGTCTGTCACTTTGCGGTTGATCGTCGACCGGGAAAAAGAGATCGAAGCGTTCGTGTCTCAGGAATATTGGAGCATCGAGGCGGAACTTAAAAAACAAGATGCCGCATCAGCTTCCTTTAAGGCCCAACTGGATAAAATCGATGGCAAGAAAGCGGATGTTTCCAACAAAACCTCCGCCGAAGGAATCGTTGAAGACATACGCAAAGAGCCGTTTGTCGTCTCCGGGGTTGAGGAAAAAGAGCAAAAGCGCTATCCCAAACCGCCTTTTACCACGAGCACCCTGCAGCAGGAAGCCTTCCACAAATTAGGCTTTTCCTCTTCGCGCACCATGCGGATTGCCCAGCAGCTCTATGAAGGGCTGGAGGTGGGCGAAGCCGATGCCGTCGGATTGATTACTTATATGCGCACGGATTCCGTGCGCGTGGCCGATGAAGCGATGGCTGCAGTCCGGCATTTTATTCCCGCGCACTTTGGAAAACCCTTCCTGCCTGAGTCTGTGCGGTCTTACCGTTCCAAGAAAACGGCTCAGGAGGCTCATGAGGCGGTTCGGCCAACGAGTGTGGAGCGCACGCCGGAATCCATACGCTCCTCCTTGACGGAAGAGCAGTTTAAGCTCTACCAGCTTATTTGGCAACGGTTCGTAGCCAGCCAAATGGCCGATGCCGTGGATCGCGTCGTCAGCGTTGTCATTCATGCGGGCAAATTCCAATTCAAAGCCAATGGGCGCACGAATTTGTTTCTTGGCTGGACGCAAGTGTATCAAGAGGTACAGGAGCAAGACCCCTCGCACGACCCCGATAAGCTGCCGGAAGGAATATTGCCTGTTTTGAAGAAAGGGGAAACCTTGCTGTTGATGGGAATTGTCCCCTTCCAGCACTTCACGAAGCCGCCGCGCCGGTATACCGATGCTTCTTTGGTCAAAGCGCTCGAAGAAGCAGGAATCGGCCGGCCCAGTACTTACGCTCCTACGATCCAAACGATCGTCGGTCGTGATTATGTCCGGCGAACCGGAGGCAGCCTGATTCCTACATCGCTGGGACGTACCGTAACCGAGCTTCTCATTGAGCACTTTCCTGAAATCCTGGATATCAAATTCACTGCGGAAATGGAAGGGGAGCTAGACCGGATTGAAGAAGAGGACCTGGAGTGGGTCAGCGTGGTGCGTCATTTTTACACGCCGTTTTCCGCTCGCGTCTTAACCGCGCAAGAGAAGATGCGGGAAGTTAAGCGCGAAGCCATTCCTACCGAATATTCCTGCTCGATTTGCGGCAAGAAGATGGTGATTAAATGGGGCCGATTCGGGCAGTTCTTAAGCTGCTCTGGATTTCCGGAATGCAAGAATGCCAGGGCCTTGCCAACCGGGTTCAATTGTCCTCAACCGGACTGCGGCGGGGAACTGCTCGAGCGCCGTGCGCGTGGCAGGACTTTTTATGGCTGCTCCAAGTATCCCAATTGCCACTACACCACGGCGCGTCTTCCAAATGCCGCAGAAGGCAGTGCCACGCCACCTGAAGCGACACCACCGCAACCGTAGGAAACTGGAAGTAAGATGCGCTCGCCTGCGGTTAAGCGTTTTCTGAATTACCTCCAGGTAGAGCGCAGTGCCTCCGCTTATACGCTGCAGAACTATGCCTTAGACCTGCATCAATTCTTCGAATTTTTAGGCAACCGGAACTTATCTTCCATCACACCGTTGGAAATCAGGAAATTCGTTGCCCACTTAAGCACACAGCAGCATTCCCGAGCCACCATTGCCCGGCGGCTTTCATGCCTGCGTAGTTTCTTCCGCTACCTCTGCCGTGAAGGAACACTGGAACACAACCCGGCGGTAAGCATTCCTACTCCGCGTCAAGAGAAACGCCTGCCTTCTTTCTTGGATGAGCGCCAGATGATGGTTCTTCTTGAGGCCCCTCAGAAGGAAAAGTGGCAAGGATTGCGGGATAGGGCGATGCTGGAAACGCTTTATTCAACCGGGATTCGGGCCAGCGAGCTTGTCGGTTTGAATCAGGAAGACCTCGATGAAATATCCGGAACCGTGGTTGTCCGCGGCAAAGGAAGAAAAGAGCGGCTCTGTCCGATTGGCCAGACGGCACTGAAGCGGATCCACCTTTATCTCTCCAAACGTCCGAAGAAGTTAAAGGTTCCCTATGCTTTGTTCGTCAGCCAGAAGGGAACGCGACTGACTCTCAGGCAGGTCGACCGTTTGATTGCCGACTATGTTCGCCAAGCCAATCTGCCTTCCTCGATTAGCCCGCATAGCTTACGACACAGCTTTGCCACACACCTTCTGGATCGCGGGGCGGATCTGCGCAGCGTTCAGGAGCTGCTAGGCCACGCGAGCTTATCGACCACGCAGATTTACACGCATGTGACCCCGCAGCGCCTTAAGAAAGTCTACGAGCAGGCCCATCCCCGCGCCTAGACCAGTGACTAGTGAACAGTGACCAGTGACGAGTGAAAACGAAATATCAAAGGTCACCAATAAGCACTTTCTCTTTCTTTTTCTTCACTAGTTACTGGTCACCAGTCACTGGTCACTGACGACTGGTATAATGACACACACCATGTGGTGGCTCTATGAGTTATTCTACGTACTTGGCTTGATCGCTTACCTGCCCAAAGCATTCCTAAAAAAGCGGCTGCCGCACCCCGGTTGGCGCATGCGGTTGGGCCGCTATCCGAAGGAATTGCTGGTGACACTCAATGACAAGCCGAGTCTTTGGGTCCATGCGGTGAGCGTCGGGGAAGTGCAAGCCGCCTCTTCTCTTTTGCCCCTTTTAGCTAACGCCTACCCCCAATACCCCCTTGTCGTTTCTTCCATTACCCCAGGGGGATTTGCGTTAGCCAGAAAGGAAGTAAACCCTCCCCGCACGGCAATCTATTTTCCCTTGGATCTGCATGGCTGTATTGTGCGCTCCTTTGCTGCATTTCATCCGCGTGTTCTTCTTTTGATGGAATCCGAGTTATGGCCGAGGGTTTTGTCTTTAGCCCAAGCGCATCATATCCCGGTCATCGTGGTCAATGGCCGCATCTCTCCGCGTACTTTTCGCCGCTGCCGGATCCTGCATCCTTTGTTTAGGACATTTTCCAGCAGGGTAGAGCTTTTCTTGATGCAAAGCCAGCGGGATGCAGAGCGGTTGCTGGAACTAGGAGTGGATTCGAAAAAGGTGCGTGTGACGGGGAACTTAAAGTGGGATGCCAGTGCCAAGTCGCGGCCTACCAAAGAAGAGATTCAAAAAGCTTCCGACCAACTTAAGCTGCAGGGAATAGAACCGCTGCTGGTTGCCGGAAGCACCCATCGAGGCGAAGAGCAGGCTCTGTTGAAAGCTTTCCGTGAGATTCGCTCCCAGCTTCCCGCGCTGCGGTGCATCTTAGCTCCCAGGCACCTGGAGCGATTGGATGAAGTGGAAGCCCTAGCGAAACGGGAAGGGTTTTGCGTCCAGCGATCCTCGAAAGTCTCAAGCCCTGTTTGGGATGTTGCTTTAGTGGATCGTTTCGGGGAGCTTTCTCGTTATTATGCGCTTAGCTCGGTTGCCTTCGTAGGAGGAAGCCTGATTCCGCACGGAGGGCAAAACCCTCTGGAGCCGGCGAGCTTGGGTCGGCCGGTTATTTTCGGCCACTCGATGCACAACTTCGCGGAAATCGCGCACCAGCTCGTTTCTTACCGGGCAGCGCGCCAGTTAAGCGATGGAGAAAATCTGACAGAAGCCCTGCGCTTACTGATTCTGGATCCAGGATCAGCCGAATCTATGGGAAAGCGTGCTTTGGAGCTGACCCAGCGTTTTGGCGGTGCGGCTCATCGCACCTTCGAAGCATTGCATCCCTACTTATAATTTGCGACTCAAACGGTTTCTTGGGTATACTGCTTAACGCCTATGAAGCTGCCTACTCTAAAGCATCGCGGCCAAGCCCTCTTGGAATATTTGCTGATTATCGGGGCCCTCATTGTTGCCGTTGTAGTCTTTGCCCCCTTCCTCAATCAGCAACTGAATATGCTGTTGAATCGAAGCGCCCAAACAGTTTCTCAAGTAGCGCATGCGGTACAACCGGCTCTTCAGCTACCCCCCTGGTTTGATGAGCGCGAGCAAGATGAAGGGGATTCTGGGCAGCAGCTTCCAGGAGGAGGAGCTTCTCCCGCAACGATTGGGCCTTTAGGGCCAAGATGGACCGGTGGAACCTCAGGTCTTGGTTCGGGTGGGGGTGGAGGAGGTGGTTCCGGAGGAGGTGGTTCCGGAGGAGGTGGCGGTTTGCCACCTGGAGGAGGCGATGTAGGGGGAACGCCTCCTGTTGCTCCGCCTGCCCCGCCTGTGGTTCCGGCTCCTGATTTTGCGTTGGATGTTCCCACAGACGCAGAGCAAGCCATTCTGGACGCCGCCCTGATGCTATTGAGTACCTCCTCGATTACCTTTCAACTCTATGATTTTTCAACCGGCCAGATGGTGACAAGATCAACCGCCACGATCGTGGATACGATTCGTCAGCGACTCTCCAACATTCTCGTTGCGAATCTACTGGGTACGATTGGAGCATTGGCAGCGGTAAACTTTTCTTCCCAAAGCGATGGAACGGTCGATTTCAGCCAACCCATACGAATGATCTTTGATCGCTTGGTGCTGGCTACTTCTACCGTTGAGGCCATCGCTTCCATCATGGCTCACGAAGGCTGGCATCTCTATCAGATTTATGCGGGTATTATTGATGATTTCACGAATTATCCACGCGTCGTCGATGTCGAATACGAAGCATTTGTAGCAGGGGCTGCGGTGTGGAACGCCGTAGGCCAAGGTCAATCGGAACCCAATCAAGATGCCGGTTCCGCTTGTGTCGCGCAAGGCGAGGCGCGTTGTAAAGAGATCTTGGCGACGGATTTCGGGTATCCCACGGGTCCTCGCCGCTAATCCAGGTGATCTTATGTGTCGAACACTACGGTTATTGATCCTTACCCTCTTGGTCAGTTTCGTCTTTATAGATAGGAGGACGGTTAGCATGGCGCAAGAGCCGTTTATTCTCTACCGCAGCAATCAACCCCAGCTGCCCATTGCGTTTGAGTACCCATCCGCTTGGCAACCCGAGTTCTCGAAAGGCAGTGTGGAGCCTTATGTGCAAGTCCAAGTCTATGGGCCAGCCAGTTTGGAATCGCGGCTGCGCACTTATATTGCCGTTCGGTCCATGCCAAACGCCGCCGAGGGGGGCAAATACGGCGATGTCCAGGCACTCGTAGAAAGCTACTTGCAACATTTGATGCCTTCGTTCAAGATTGACAAAGATCAGACCACCCAGGTTCTGGGTATTCCCGCACGCATGCTGGATATCAGCGGCACCTTGGCTCTTCCTTGGGAAGCCAAGGATCCCCAAGCGATTCCTATCCGTGGTCAGCGGATTTTCTTTGAGAAAAACAAGCGTTTATATGAATTAAGCTGGTTGGCAACGCCAGAAACATCCTCCATCGTCGAAGCCGCCTTCCAAAAACTCCTCGCTACTCTATCCCTCGTTGAGTAAGTTTCGATTCGGCAGTACAATAATTCTAATGTGGCAATCCCTCCATGACGCCTGGTGGCGTCTGGCCACGCAACACCGCCCCCCTTCATTTGGGCAGTCTTTAGTTTGTCGCACACTCGATGCCGGTTCCGTTGCTTACCGGCTGGCGATTAGCGTGCGGAATGCTGCCTACGACTGGGGCTTAAAGCGCAGAGCGAGGCTGCCCTGCCGGGTCATCAGTATTGGAAATCTTACAGTCGGTGGAACGGGCAAAACTACCTGTGTGGAGCTCATTGTCCAGAAGCTTATGAAGCGCAAGCGCCGGGTCGCAATCCTTTCCCGTGGATTTGGTGGAACCCGGCAGCCTTACCAAGTGATCTGGGATGGCAAGCGTTTGGGTGTGACAGCCGATTCAACTATTCCACCTGGCGAGTTGGCGGACGAACCCGTATGGCTGGCGAGGCATTTGGAAAATGTCCCGGTTCTTGTCGGTTCCAATCGCTATCGGGCTGGCACGGTAGCCTGTACGGCATTCTCCCTGGATGCACTGGTTCTGGACGATGGTTTTCAACATCGGAAACTGCAGCGGGATTGCGATATTGTCCTGATCCATTCGAGAATGCCACTTTCCGGATGGAAGCTTTTGCCTCGCGGGCCCATGCGCGAACCGATCCATGCTTTAAGGCGCGCCCACGTCATTCTCATCACCAAAGCGGATGAAGCATGGGCGACAATGGGCGCACTCAAAGAGCGGCTTCTGTCGATCAATCCGCAAGCGATTGTGGCAACCGCGGTGCATGCGCCTGTGGAAGTCTGGGATGCGGTCTCTGGCAAGCGTGAGGATCCCAGCTGCCTCGAGGGTCGGCGCGTGGGGTTATTGTCTTCCATTGGCGACCCGGAAGGCTTTGAATCCACCCTTCAACGGCTGCATGCGCTGGTTGCCTGGCATCGCCGCTATCCGGATCATTACCGTTACACCCAGCAAGATTGGTTGGATGTGATGAAGCCGCAGGGTGGACTTCCTATCGGCGCTGTGGTGACGACGGAAAAGGATTGGGTGCGATTAGAATCTCTGGCAGCGCCTTTTCTGAATGAGCTGCGTGTTCCTTTGTGGGTGCTCGGTGTACGGATGAAAATATTAAGTGGAGAAGAAGAGTTGGATGCTCGATTGGATCGCCTGTTTGCTGGTTAAAGCAACCAGCGCTCTTTTTTGCCGTCTTCCTGCGGCCTTCGCGGTTTGGATGGGCGAACGGCTCGGAACCCTCGCTTTTTGGCTTCAGCCCAGTCGCACCCGGATTGGCATGTCCAATGTCCGGGCTGCTTTTGATGGAAAGCTAAGCCGCTTGCAGTGTCGTCGAATCGTAAAAGATTGTTACCGGCAGCTGGGAGCGGGTTTATTTGAGCTCCTACGCCTTCCTGTAATGGACCAGGCCTATGTCGAAAAGTTTATCCAGATCGAAGGGCGTGCCTATCTCGATGAGGCACTGGCCTCAGGACGACCGATAGTGCTGCTGACCGGTCATTTCGGCAATTGGGAGCTTTCTTCTATTGTGGCCGCTCTTTTGGGACGGCCCATCGTGGCACTGGCACGCGCCCAGGAAAAGATGCCGCGGCTGTATCGCTTGCTGGTTTCTTTCCGGGAGTCCAAGGGTTGCACCGTTGTCCATAAGGGCGGGGCCATGAAGCGGCTCATTGCGGCACTGGATCAAGGACGCATGATAGGCATTGTCGCCGATCAAGCCAGCCGACAAGGGGTCTTTATGGATTTCTTCGGGCGGCCCGCTTTGTTTGCCACCGGACCCTTTGAGTTGGCATGGTCCAAACGCGCTTTAGTGATTTGTACCTTCACCCACCGCCTCCGCGGGCCATTTCACCGGATTGTGCTTGAGCCGCCTTTGACGCTTTCGCAGGATCTGCCTAAGGAGCAGGCGATCCGTGGGGGCATGGAACAGTTTGCGGCGATTCTGGAAGGACATATCCGGCAGGCGCCGGGGCAGTGGTTATGGATGCATAAACGCTGGAAACACACTCCACAGCGAAAAGTGTTGGTCTTAAACGATGGGAAATTGGGGCATTTGAAGCAATCGCTCGTCGTCTTGGAATTGCTGCGCGAGCGTTTTCCCCAGATGTCATTCGAGATCATCGATGTTGCTTTCCGCCATTCGCTTGGCCGCATGCTGGCCCTTCTTTGGAGCGGGCTGTTGCCAGGCGGCCCTGGCTCCGAAGGGTGCCTCGCGCATTTCTTAACCCCCGAATCGGCAAAGCGCCTTTTGAACCGCTATGCGGATATCATCGTCTCATGCGGGGCCGCGACCATTCCGGTGAATGTGCTCTGGGCGCGCGCCAATCGCGCCCGGTCGATTGTTCTGATGAACCCAGCTCCCGTTCCCCTGACGCGATTCGATTTGGTGATCAGTCCCCACCATGATCGGCTGCCGCGGCGGTCTAATGTGGTGTTTATCCTCGGGGCACTCGCCCACAGGTTGACGGTGCAAGAGAAAGACGCAGCGGTATTGAGGCTTAAGACGCATCCTTGTTTTCGGGATGGGGAGGTGTTCTCTTGGCCTACGGTGGCGGTCTTATTCGGAGGGGAAACGCCCGACTATTGCGTTCCCAGCGCTTTTGCAGAAACATTCGTGTCGCAGATACGCCATGCCTGCGAAGCGGCAAAGGGAGAATGCTTGGTGACTACTTCGCGCCGTACCCCTGCTGCGATTGAGCGGATTTTGGAAAAGCGGTTCTTCGGCACTGATTTTTGCCGTTTCTTGCTCCTTGCCAGCCGCGATCCGATTGAAGGAACCCTGGATGCCATGCTAGGCCTGTCGGATGTGGCCGTTGTCACAGCAGAGAGCATTTCCATGATTTCCGAAGCCTGTGCCAGCGGAAAACCCGTTTTAGCCGTGGAGCTACCCCTGCGCTCGCCGCAAATGCGGCATGCCACGCGTCAGCAGCGCTTCTTGCGCGAATTATCCCAAAAGGGATACATTCGGGTGGTACAGCTGCCGGAATTAGGCTTGAGCATCCAGCGTGCCTGGAAAGAGCAGAAGGCCACGAGGCCGTTAGATAACATCACGCCGATCCGAGAGGCGCTCGCCCGTCTGAAGTAAACTGGTGCAAAGTGACAAGGCAATACTTCTGGGACATGGGGCATGGGACGTGGGACGTGCAATCGAAATATGTCCCATGACCCACGGCCCCTGTCCCAAGCGTTGCGATTGAGGTTTCACACATGCATATCCTACAACTGCTTCCTTCGCTTGAAGTAGGGGGTGTAGAACGCGGAGTCGTCGATCTGGCCAAAGGGCTCATCGCTCGCGGCCATCGCGTCAGTGTGACGGGTTCCTGCGTGGATTGGCCTTTTTGCTGCTCGTCAGACGCAGCGGCCTTTCGTGACCACAGCACACGGCTTTTACAAACCTCATCTGGCATCGCATGTCATGGTTCTAGGCCGCTTAGTCATCGTGCCTTCAGAAGGGCTCGGGCGCTATTTGTGCGAACATTTCAGAATCTCCCCCCGACGCATTCGAGTGATCCCAAGAGGAGTCGACCTCGATGAGTTCTCCTTTCAGCCTTCCAACCCTCGCAGTGGCCCCTGGCGAATTGGCTTAATCGGTAGGTTCAGCCCCTTAAAGGGGCAGGCGGTGGCCATGCGTGCCTGCCGGATCCTCGTACGGGAGGGTTTCGACGTGCGTCTTTGCCTGGCGGGAGATGCTGCCGCATCGCGTATACGCCGCTGGCTTGAAGCACTCGCTCAAGAGCTGGGGATTTACGAGCGCATCGAGTGGCTGGGATTTCAAAAGAATGTGGCATCGTTGATCGCATCCATGGATATGCTGGTGGTGCCATCCACTTATCCAGAATCTTTCGGGCGCGGGGTCATCGAAGCGCAAGCCGTCGGCCGTCCTGTCGTTGCTTCCAAGATCGGTGCTCTGGAGGAAGTGGTGGAAAACGACAAGTCCGGGCTTTTGGTTTCTCCGAATGATCCTGCGGCTCTGGCGAATGCCTTAAAGCGTTTCATTCAAGATGAGGCGCTTCGCAAGCAATGCGTGGAAACAGGTCGCCGACATGTCGAGCAGCGCTGGAATCTGGATCAGATGGTGGATCGTACGATCCGCGTGTATGAAGAGTGCCTGAGCCAACCGCGCATTCTGGTTTGGAAACTGAGTGCCCTTGGCGATGTGGTGTTATCGGTTCCCAGCTTGCGCGCCATCCGGAATAAGTACCGCAATGCCCATATCAGCTTGGCCGTTGGAAGAAGCGCTTACGAAATCGTAGCCCGGTGCCCCTATGTCAATGACATCGTGATCTTCGATCCGAAGAAAAAGGGGCGCGGTCTTATCCTGCAATGGCGATTTGCGCGCCGATTGGCGGCGGGTGCTTATGATCTTTCCATCGATTTGCAGAATACGCGTACGACGCATCTATTGTCCTGGCTTGCCGGAATTCCTGTGCGCGTGGGCTACTACCGAAAATGCGGCTGGTGCCTGAACCATCCCGTGCGCTTACCCAAGGTTGCCATGGCCCCCATTGCCCACCAGCATCATCTGCTGCGCGAATACGGAATTCCTGCGGATGGCGAGACATTGGAAATCTGGCCTTCTGCGCTGGATCACCAGCGTGCGGAGGAACTCTTGGGGGCTGCATCTCATCCTCTGGTAGGGATTCATCCTGGCGGAAGCCGCCGTTGGAAAACCAAACGCTGGGATCTGGAGCGCTGGATCCGACTTACCGATATCCTGGTGCGCAAAGGAGTAAAAGTGGTGGTGGTAGGAGGGCCTGAGGAAAAAGAATTGGGCGAATGCTTCAGGCGATCCGTTAGTCCAGAACCACTTATCCTTCTGGGCCAAACCAATCTGATTGAGCTGGCCTGCTTGATTCAGCGATGCGATGTCTTTCTAGCACACGATTCCGTTTCCCTTCATCTGGCAGCTGCCGTAGGAACGACTACGGTCGCCCTCTTTGGTCCTACCGATCCGCGGCGGCATGTGCCCCCGACTTTGATAGGGCAGGTGATTAAAAAGGACTTATTTTGCAGTCCTTGTTACTCGCCGCGCTGCCGCATTTTCACGCATGCCTGCATGAAACGCATCAGCGTCGAAGAAGTATTGGCGGCGGTTCTAGGTTTTTTGGCTGAAGTTGACAATGAGACAGGAGACAGGAGACATGAGACTAGAGACTAAAGATACAAGAAACCTTAATTCATTCTCTAGTTTTTGGTCTCCAGTCTGAGGATGCGAATTCTTCAAATCACCTCGCATCTTAATGTAGGCGGAGTGACGCGCTATATCCTCTCTTTGTCCAAGGCGCTTAAAGAGCAAGGTCATGAAATCTTCCTGGCTTCTGCTGCCGGGGAATGCGACCCGGAGGCTTTGGAGCTTGGGTTTAAGCGGTGGGTGGTGTCCTTGCATACCAGCGCGGAATTTAGCCCCCAGGTTTTTCTGGCGGATTTTCGGCTTCGCGCCAAGCTTAAGAAAGAGCCCGTCGATATCCTCCATGCGCACACGCCTGTTTCACAAGTTCTCTCCGAGAGGCTCTCCCGCTGGGCAGGCGTTCCTTATGTGACCACGTGGCATGGTTTTTTTCGAAAAAACCTAGGGCGGAAGCTTTGGCCTTGCGTTGGAGATCGGACGATTGCCATCAGCCAACCGGTTCGGGAGGATCTGCTTCATACTTTCCAAGTTCCGGATTCTCGAATTCGGCTGATTCCCAACGGAATCGACCCCAACGCTTACGCCCGATCTATGAATGAGCAAGAGTGGCAGCAACGACGTCGCCAAATCGGTTTACCGCCAGGATGCCTGGTTGTTGGAACCATCAGCCGCCTGGTGGAATCTAAGGGCATCGACCTTCTCCTGCGTTGTTTCTCTGCAATATGCATGAAGGTTCCAGAGGCACATTTGTTGATTGTAGGAGATGGCAGCATGCGAATTCAGTTGCAGCGTCTGGCGGAAGAATTGTCTATTGCAGAGAAAGTCCATTTTACCGGCTCGGTTGCGGCTGTGCGCGATTGGCTTTGGCTGATGGATGTTTTTGTTTTTCTTCCTGCCAAGGAGGAAGGTTTTGGATTGACTCTGCTTGAGGCGATGGCAACGCGTCGGCCGGTAGTCGCTCTGCGGCGTGGAAAAGGCGCTCCATGGGTTCTGGACCAGGCTGGGGTAGCCGCGGTCGTGGAGCCGGAAGATCAAGAAGGGTTGGTAGCAGCAGTTACCGGGTTTTTGCGAAATCAGCAGGCAGCGGAAGCAGCCGGCTTGCGGGCGTTTGAAACGGTTCAGCAGCACTATAGCCTCTCGCGCATGGCCACGGAGGTGGAATCCGTGTACAAGGAAGTTGTAGAGGTCAGAAATCAGAAATCAGAAGTCAGAAATCAGATTTAGTAATTTCTAATTCTGACCTCTGACCTCTGACCTCTGACCTCTGAAACCTGGTGTCTGAAGTCGGATATCGAATGGAACGCATCCTGGTGGTTCTTCCTAACTGGTTGGGGGAGACGTTGTTTGCTACTCCCTTCTTGCGGTTGTTGCGCGATCAGCATCCTCAAGCGAAAATTCTCACGCTTGGATGGTCCCAATGCCGGGAAATTCTTGGATTTAACCCTTGTGTGGATGGCCACATCGACTACCAAGAGCATTCGCTGTGGCACTCTTTGCTCCCTTCGTTTCGTCTTATGGGTCATTTGCGCGCCGAGGGTTTTGACCATGTTTTTATCCTTCGCAGGAGTTTTTCGCGTACCCTGCTTTTGGTTTTAGCGGGTATTCCAGAACGCGTGGGCTTCGCGAGCCCAAAGAGTGGTTGGTTGCTGACCCAAAAAGTGGTCATGGAAGAAAAGCCGCTACATAAGGCGTTGACTTCTTTGAAGCTACTGGGAGATTCCAACTCCTTCGCGCCATCTTTTGAATATGTTGCTACCGAAGCAGAACAGCGCTGGGCGCGAGACTGGCTGGGTGGGCAAGGATTAACGAAATCGGAAACCGTTGTCTTTCTTCATCCGGGAGCCAACTGGGATCATAAGCGCTGGAAGAGTGAACGTTTTGCGATGCTCGGTGACCAGCTCGTTCAACGGTTTCATTGTAAGATTGCAGTCAGCGGTGGCCCGGAAGATTTATCTCTTGCAGAAGCGGTCTGCGCAAAAATGTCCTCGAAGACGATCAATTTAGCAGGGAAAACATCGCTGCGGCAATTTGCCGCCTGCCTGACCCAAGCGCAGCTGTTTATCTCCAACGATACCGGAGTTCTGCATCTTGCAGCCGCCCTGAAGCGTCCGCTGATTGGGCTTTACGGCCCCACTTCTGCTCTGCTGACAGGCCCTTTGGGAGATTCAGAGCGTATCCGGGTTCTACAGCATCCAGGGTGTTGCCCGCACGTTCCTTGTTACGATCCACAACAGCCGCACCCTGGGATGGATAGCATCGAGGTGGGAGAAGTATTCGCGGCTGCAACGGAGCTTCTTCAAAGGATGAAAGGATAGACTCCAGACATCAGACTCCAGACTTCAGCAAGAGCAAAACTATTTCACACCGCATCGCCATTTGCTTTTTTCTGATGTCTGATATCTGATATCTGATATCTGATATGGATCGCACTACATCGCTGAAGCAACGCATCCTCGTGATAGGGCCGTCTAATATCGGGGATGCGATCTTGGCGGCTGATGTATTCTCTCTTCTGCATCGTTGTTTCCCGAAGGCGTACTTGGCAGTTGTCATCGGAAGCCGTGCTAAGACGCTCTTTGAAGAGGATCCCCGCATTCATTCCATCGTGGATGCGGGGCTGTTTGATTCTTTCGTGGGGAAACTCAAGCTCGCCCTGTCCTTATGGCGTTATCAACCACACCTGATCGTGGATTTGCGCCACACGCTTTATCCATTTTTACTCAAACCTCAGCGCGCCTGGCGTTATTTAATTCAGCCTCCCAAGAGGATAGAGCATATGCGGGAGCGCCATTGTTGGAAGCTGATGCACCAAGTACCGCAAGTGGCTCGGATCGTTAAAAGCGCAGAAGCCCCTTCGGTTCCTCAGGGCGCGCTTCAAGCAGGGGAGCGGGGTGGGCTTTGGTGGTCCTCTCGAGACCTAGCACAGGCGCAGACGCTGTGCAAGCGCTGGCAGCTGAGGGAAGATCGACCGCTGGTTGTCATTTGTCCTGGGGCGCGCAGCCACATCAAGCGCTGGCTGGCTGAAGGTTTTGCCAGTGTTGCCGATCGATTGATCCAGGAGTGTGCGTGTGAAATTCTCTTTTCCGGTGAACCTACGGAAAAAAACCACGTTGAAGAAATCATTGGCACGATGACGCAGCCGGCACACAGTGCCGTCGGGGTCACGACGATACGGCAGCTAGGAGCACTCATGGCGCGCGCGAAGGTCGTGATCACCAACGATTCCGCCTCGCTGCATTTGGCTTCTGCTCTTGGCGTTCCGACGGTTGCTCTTTTTGGGCCTACGGATGAAAGAAAGTACGGCCCGACGGCAGCCCGAAGTATCACGGTGCGCCGGCGCCTCTTCTGCGCGCCCTGCGAAAGGTCCTTATGCCGCTACAACCATGAGTGCATGCGATTCATCCATGCGGATGAAGTGTTTCGCATCGCGCAAACATTCTTAGTCAATCCCTCATTCGGTACGCACCATGCCTAGTGTTCAGACTCTTATCCCCACCAGGCTGCTGCTCATCCGTTTGGATCGACTAGGCGACGTGGTTCTTTCCATTCCCACCATCGAGATGTTGCGTCGGTATTTTCCGCACGTATTTTTGGCGATAATGGTGCGCCCTGCTTGTAAGGATGTAGTGGAAAATCATCCCGCTCTCAACGAGCTTCTCCTCTATGACAAGGAAGGAACCGATGGAACCTGGCTTGGGACCGTTCGTTTCGCGAAAAAATTGCGTCGCTTTCAATTCGATATGGCACTTGTGTTGCATCCTAGCAGCCGTTCCCATTGGATTCCCTGGTTGGCGAGAATCCCCATCCGTATAGGCTTT
This sequence comes from Candidatus Omnitrophota bacterium, assembly GCA_016180605.1. Taxonomy (GTDB): domain Bacteria; phylum Omnitrophota; class Gorgyraeia; order Aquiviventales; family Aquiviventaceae; genus JACPAW01. The sequence goes on from JACPAW010000158.1 coordinate 18,072, forward strand.
AATCGAAAAAGCCCATGGCTTCTGACACATCGACTGCCGCACGAGAAACAAGAAGGCCAAAAGCACGAAGCACTTTATACGCTAGGCACACTCCGAATTTTTGGGATTACACCCATAGAAAATCCACCACCGCCGGTCATCATCCTTCAGCCAGCTGCCATCCGTCGGGTGAAGACACTGCTGCAGGAAGCAGGCTTAAAGACTCAAGAATCGCTGATCGCCATTCATCCTTCAGCCAGCTGTATTTCCAAGCGTTGGATGCCGGAGCGTTTTGCTCAAGTGGCGGATTGGTTGGTTCAGAATGATGGCGCTAAAGTCTGCTTGATTGCCGGGGCAGAGGATCGGTCTTTGGCGGATGCCGTGGCTCGTTTGATGCGCCAACCCTCCTTGAACCTGGCTGGAAAGCTGACGGTAGCGGAGCTTGCGGCCCTCTTAACGCAATGCCGCCTTCTTCTTTCCAATGATTCAGGCCCCGTGCATGTCGCTGCTGCGGTGGGGATACCGGTAGTCGACATTTTTGGGCGCAACCAACAGGGTCTTTCTCCCAAGCGCTGGGGTCCGCTAGGGAAGGGTCATGTGGTTCTCCATAAGGAAGTGGGCTGCATTACTTGTCTTGCCCATCGCTGTGATATCGAATTTTTATGTCTTACGGCGCTGACAGCGGATGAAGTCTATCGCGCTGTCAAATCCGTATTGAAGCGTGTGTGAGGCAAGATTGACTTTGCCGGCAATTCCCGATTAAATAAAGCCATGCAAACCCGCCGTACCGTAACCGGATGTCTCTTGTTGAGTCTTCTGGGTATTCTGATTTGCGGCTACATGGCTTTTCTGCACCTGGGACTCTTAAGGGGCGAGCTCTTTGGCGGCATAGGCTGTGGCACAAGCGGTGTCTTCAATTGTCATGCCGTAACCGGCAGCAAATGGGGCTCCTTTCTTGGAATTCCACTGGCCCTCTGGGGCATGATTGGCTACCTTGCCGTGTTCGCACTTTCGTTGCTGGCCCGGCATGGCGGCGAATGGTCCGTGAATGCCGTCAAAATCATCTTTCTATTGGCGGTTATCTTTCTTATGCTCGATGTCGCCTTGGCAATCCTGATGGTTTTCGTCATTCGCTTTTTCTGCCTGTTCTGCCTGCTGACTTATGGCGTTAACTTAGGGTTGCTTATCCTCTCTGCGCGCAGTCAAGAGAGGCCGAAAATCGGCGATTCCATCAAGGCGCTGCGGGCATTGGTCCCTCATTCGCAGCAATCTGCAGTCACCGGCTTCTGGGCAATCGTGCTGGTGGGAGCCATCGGAGTGCTAGCCGTCCATTACGCGACCTTGTTTGTCCTGCGCGGAAGCCCAGGGGCCATGCGGGAGCAGTTGCGGGAATACATCAGCAGGCAACAGCGCGTATTGGTTCGGATCAACGGGCATCCGATGATCGGCTCACCGAATGCGCCGATACAAATCGTTGAGTACAGCGATTTTCTCTGTCCTGCTTGCCAGCGGGCGTCTGAGCTTACTCCGATCATTCTTGCCAGCCACCGTTTCGATGCGGTGTTCGTTTTCAAACATTATCCCCTGGATACGACCTGCAACAACAAAATCAGCCGACTCGTACATCCGGGTGCTTGCCAATTGGCTGCAGGGGGCGTTTGCGCTCATGAGCAGGGTCGATTCTGGGAGTATCACGATTTTATCTTCGAACGAGGGCCGAAATACCGCGTTTCCGATTTAGAGAAGGATCTGCCCCATTTGAAGCTGGATATCCCACGCTTTCAGGCCTGCCTGAATTCGGGAAAGGGAATGGAGGCCGTCAAGAAAGATATAGAAGAAGGCGCCTCCATCGGCGTGGGAAGCACGCCGACTTACGTCGTCAATGGGTTTCCCATCGCAGGCGGCATGAATCCTGCGGCTTTCGAAGATCTTCTTTCAGTGTTGAAGGAGCTGAATTAATGGCAAACTTACCCTTGCGTGAAGGAATGGAAGCTCCGGACTTTACCTTGCGTTCGCATCGCGGAGAAACCGTACGCCTTTCTTCTCTACTCGGACGGAAGGTGGTCCTTTATTTCTACCCCAAAGACGATACACCGGGTTGCACGAAAGAAGCCTGTGCTTTTCGGGATTCTTTTGGGGAGGTGACCGAAGCCGGTGCTGTGATCTTAGGGGTCAGCCGTGATGATGAGACTTCCCATCGGCGTTTTGCTGAAAAATACGGCCTTAACTTTCTGTTGCTCAGCGACCCCGATGCCCAGATTTGCCGCGCCTATGGGGTTTGGGCAAAGCGCTCGCTTTACGGGCGCAATTTCTTAGGAATCATCCGTGCCACTTTCGTGATCGATCCTGCCGGGCGCATCGCTGCCATTTATCCCAAGGTCAAGGTAGAAAATCATGCCCAAGAGGTGCTTGCCACGCTCCAGAAAATGCCGGATCTAGACTTGGTAGGACGGGCAAAGGGAAGGGCCTAGGGGGCAGGAGGCGCATTTCGGAGATTTGGCGCTACAAACCAGACGGCCATGCGTGATCATTTGATGCCCGAAGCGCGTCCAGTTGGCTTTAGGGACGAGCTGCATTAAGTCTTGCTCGATTTTGTCGCGGTCTTTCTGAGCGCTTAAGCCCATGCGAAGGCTTAAGCGCATGACGTGGGTGTCCACGACGATTCCCTGTTGGCAGCCGAAAGCATTGCCGAGGACGACATTCGCTGTTTTACGGGCAACCCCGGGTAGTTGAAGAAGATCTTCCATCTGTTGGGGGATCTGTCCTTCAAAGCGATCGATTAGCATTTTGCAAGCACGTTGAATGCTGGAAGCTTTGTTACGGTAGAAATTGACCCGTGAAATATCCTGCTGCAGCATTTCCAATGTGGCTTGGGCGTAGTCGGAGGCACTTTGATATTTTTTGAACAAATCCACTGTGACCTTATTGACCAGGGCATCCGTGCACTGAGCCGAGAGGATCGTTGCTACCAGCAATTCCAGAGGATTGGAGTATTTCAGGGAGCAATGAGCATCCGGGTAGGCTTGCTCTAAGGCGGCTAGGATCTTCGTGATGCGCTTTTGGGCAGAAGCTGATACGGACGACATGGGGTCATTCTACGAGCAGCAACCCGTTGCTGCAAGTGCGGAGTGCGGATGAGTGTTGTCGTTGAAGATCGAAGAAAGTCCACGCGAGACTTGGTAGGAAAGCGTTTTGAAGTCAGCCTCATCCGGCCGGAGGGGGTCCTTCTGGCGGATGGCATCAATGTCAGTCGAGGCGGTATTTGCTGCCGGTTGAATGAAACGCTGGAAGTGCGCTCCTTGGTCAAGCTGAAGATCGCTTCGGCTAAACAAGTCCTTTCTGCTCATCAGGCGGTTGAGTGTGCTGGACGGGTGATGTGGGTCGTCCAGCGTTTGGATTTACGCTCCGACCCGCCTTTTCTTTTCGATGTGGGAATCGAGTTCATCAAACCCCCGTCGCTGTTGCAAAAACTGACCCACCGAAGGAGTAGCGATACGGCTGGACCTCGGTTGAAAGCAAGCGCTCCGTTGCGTCTTACTTTTGCGCAAATCCGCGGCCGTACGTTCGTGCCTCGTTTGAGTCGGACAGTGGCACGTCCCTTGAGCTGGCATCTGGTGGTGACGGTGGATGGCGTGCCTTGCTTCAGCGGGCACTTTGCATCCCAGCAGTCAGCAATGAGTGCTTGGGACAAGTTCAAACGGCAGAAAACACGTCGATAGTCCACAGGAGTCCCACCTGATTAGCGAAGCTAATCAATACCGGTGGGACTGAAAGGAGTCCCACCTGATTTGCGTTGCAAATCAATGCCGGTGGGACTGAAGGGAGCGACCATGGAAATCCTTCCCCAGTTGGCCATTTTCCTCGACAACCGGCCAGGAACCCTAGCTCGAGTCTGCCAGGGCATTGCCAAGGCGAAGATCAATATCCTGGCCTTATCCATTGTCGATACCGTCGATCATGCCATCGTACGCATGGTAGTGGATGATCCGAAGGCCGCAGAAAAGGTCCTTTCTCAGCTTCAGGTTTCCATACAGTGCCATAATGTGATTCTGCTGGAGATTCCCAACCAGGTGGGCGCATTAGCCAAAATCGCTGAACGGCTTGCGGAAGCCGGTGTCAATTTGGAATATGCCTATTGCGCTGCATCGGCCTCGCAGTCTAGCGGAACGCTGGTTTTGCGTACCAGCGACCTGGAAGCCACCATCGCTGCCCTGAGCTAAAGCAAGCACAAACGAAGACTTCAGACTCCCGACGCCAGACATCAGAGGTCAGAGGTCAGAATTATCTGACTTCTGACTTCTGACTTCTGATTTCTGACTTCTGATTTCTGGAGTCTGATGTCCGGAGTCTATGCTTATGAAAGCCGTCATTTTCCGCAAGCACGGTGGACCTGAAGTACTGGAATTCACCGAAGTTCCCGATCCCTCTGCTGGGCCTGGCGAAATTCTTGTGCGCGTTAAGGCCTGCTCACTCAATCACCTGGACATCTGGATTCGGCAGGGCATTCCCACTTACCGGATCAGCCTTCCTCATATTTCTGGCTGCGACGTTTCTGGGGTGGTGGAATCACTCGGATCGGAAGTCAGTGGCTTTTCAGTTGGCGATCGAG